>JAYUCN010000771.1:0-8246 GCA_043740335.1 Planctomycetota bacterium | reverse complement strand
GGCACGAGCCACGTGATGCCGACCAGGGCCGCGCCGCCGCCCGACGCGGTCGAGAACAGCCACGCGGGACCGCTCACGAGTTCGCCGCCGAGACGTGCGAGCGTGACGACCAGGGTGATCGCGGCCGGCGCGAGCGCGAGCAGGAACGGACCCGGGAGTGGACGCTGCGACAGCGTGTTGGCGGCAGTCACGACGAGGGCATGGTCCCCGACGGCGCGCAACCCTGCCAGCACGATCCCTCCGGGCGTCCTTCTTCTGGGCCAACTGCCGGCCCGCAAGTAGGTGCACCATGTCCCCCTGGCATTCGTCCGTCGAGGTGCACAGGCCAAACTTGGCGTGGCTCGCACCAGCCCTCAAGACGTGGACCGACATGGTGCACGACTACTTGAACCTGGCGAAGACCGACCCACGCGCCAAGAGTCCCTACCAGTGGAGGTCGAAGGATGCCCTCGTGAGATACCTCGCCACCGCGTGCGATCGCTGTCGCATCAACGCCGCGGCATTGGGCAAGGATGAAGACGATGAAGTCGGTTTCGATCTAGTCGCGACGACGCGAGACAACCAGCATGACGCGCTCGCTTGCGGGGAGTTCGTGCCACACGACATCCGAACGCACCACGCTGCCCTGCCGCAAGCTGGACCAGCGCTCACGCGAGCAGCAACTGAACGCGTTGCGCAGGGAGTGTCAGGCACTACCCATCACCCAGTGGCTGGCGTTCCTCTTCGTGGCTCCTCGAGTTACCGACGCGGTCGGTATCGAAGGAAGGCTGAGCACCCTCGAGACGGTGCGTAAAGTGGCGATCGAGACGCCACACGAACTGCAGATGTGGGAACTCGCCATCGAGTGCTTGGCGGCGACCGGAGGCACGGAAGCCAACGAGCCATGGTCCGACGGCTACCACTGGCCCGGAGTGCTCTTGCTCGGGTTTGCGCAGCGCGCGGCGTGATGACGCGCACTCATCGCGTACGTCACCGCTTGGCGATCGCCAACTTCACCGGCATGCCCGCGCCCGAGCCGACCTTGCCTTCGGCTGCGAACGCGCCCGGAGGCGCCGCCGAGAAGGCGAACGCCACCGCGAGCACCTGCTCCACCACGTAGCTCTCGTGCGCGCGCAGCGCTGCCACCGTCACCTCGTCGGTCTCGACCCACAGTGCGATGCGATCGCTCACGTGCAGACCCGCGTCCTTGCGCGCCTGCTGCACGAGCCGCACGAAGTCGCGCGCGATGCCCTCCTGTTCGAGCTCGGGCGTCACCGCCGTATCGAGCACGAGCACGACATCGTTCGTCGACAGCGCCGCCGCAACCATGCCTTCCTTCGGTACGAGCTGCAGCACGAACTCGCCGGCCTCGAGCACGCACCCACCGATCTCGGCGCGCTTGCCGACGAGCTTCCACGCACCGCTCCGCGTCGCCGCGAGCACGTCCTTCATCTTCGGCCCGAGCTTCGGACCCAACGCCTTCGCATCGATCTGGAGCCGGAACGAACCGAACGCGCCGATGTCGCTCGCGAACGCGACACTCTTCACGTTGAGCTCGTCCTGCAGCAGGTGCGCGAACGGTTGCATCGCCGCGGCATCGGGCCCCGCCAGCGTGACCTTCGGCAGCGGCAGACGCGTGCGCAGCTTCTTGTTCTCGCGCAGCGACAGCCCGACCGAACACGCATCGCGCACCCGATCCATCTGCACGACGAGCTTCGCGTCGACCGGTAGCTTCGACACGTCCGGCCAGTCCGCGAGGTGCACGGACTCTTCTCCCGTGAGCCCGGTGTAGACCTTCTCGGTCAACAGCGGCAACAGAGGCGCTGTCGCGCGGCACAGCAGCACGAGACACGTGTAGAGCGTGTCGTAGGCGTCTTGCCGATCCCCCACTCCCGTCTCGCCCCAGAAGCGCGGCCGACTGCGACGGATGTACCAGTTGTTGAGCGCATCGAGGTAGTCCTTCGCGACCTGGCACGCACCGGCGAGATCGTAGTCATCCATGCATTTCTGCACGCCCTCTACCATCACGCGCGTCTTGCCGAGTGCATAGCGATCGAGCACACCCTTCTGGTCGCTGCGCGCGCGCGCCTTCACCCCATCCGCGTTCGCATACAGGGTGAAGAAGTAGTAGGCGTTCCAGATCGGATTGAGCACGAGGCGAACGACCTCGCTGATCTGCTTGCCGTCTTTCGCGATCTCCAGGTCACCGCCGCGCAGGATCGGCGAACTCACGAGAAACCAGCGCAGCGCGTCCGCACCCGTCTTCTCGAACAGCTCGACGGGATCCGGATAGTTGCGCAGCGACTTCGACAGCTTCGCGCCCTGGTCGTCGAGCACGACGCCGTGGCAGATGCAGTTGCGGAACGGTGGTTTGTCGAACAGCGCCGTCGCCAGCACGACCATCGTGTAGAACCAGCCGCGCGTCTGCGCGACGTACTCGACGATGAAGTCGGCCGGGAAGTGCTGCTCGAACCACGTCTTGTTCTCGAACGGGTAGTGCACCTGCGCGAACGGCATCGAGCCCGACTCGAACCAGCAGTCGAGCACTTCGGGCACGCGCCGCATCATCGACTTGCCGGTCGGGTCGTCGGGGTTCTTGCGCGTGAGCTGGTCGACGAACGGGCGATGCAGGTCCGTGACCTTCACCTTGAAGTCGCGTTCGAGCTCGGCGATCGAACCGTAGACGTCGGTGCGCGGATGCTTCGGGTCGTCGCTCTTCCAGACCGGGATCGGCGCGCCCCAGTAGCGGTTGCGCGAGATCGACCAGTCGCGCGCGTTCTCGAGCCACTTGCCGAACTGGCCGTCCTTGATGTGGTCGGGGATCCAGCGGATCTGCTGGTTGTGCAGAAGCATGCGGTCCTTGATCGCCGTGACCTTGACGAACCAGGCACCCGCCATCGCCTTGTAGATGAGCGGCTCGCGCGTGCGCCAGCAGTGCGGGTAGTTGTGCTCGTAGGTGACGTGCCGCAGCAGCACGCCGCGGTCCTTGAGCACCTTGATGATGTCCTTGTTGGCGTCGAACACGAGCACGCCCTGCCACTCGGGAATCTCATTCGTAAATCTGCCGCGGTCGTCGACGGGACACACGAGCTCGATGCCGTTCGCCTCGCAGAGCTTCTGGTCGTCTTCGCCGAAACCGGGCGCCATGTGCACGACGCCCGAGCCGTCCGCGGTGTCGACGAAGTCGCCGGCGAGCACGCGGAAGCAGTTCTTGCGGCCGCGGAAGTACGGAAACATCGGCTCGTAGGTGCGGCCGACGAGGTCCTTGCCCTTCATCGTGCCGACCGTCTCGAAGCCCGCGAGTTCCTTCTGGTAGTTGGCGATCGTCGCGGCGCCGAGCACGTAGCGCACCGCGTCCTTCTGCACGATCGCGTAGTCGATGTCGGCGCCGACCGCCAGCGCGAGATTGCTCGGCAGCGTCCACGGCGTCGTCGTCCAGACGAGGATGCGCAGCTCGCCCCCATCCCCCACCTTCGCATGCAGCGTGAACGCGACCGTGATGGCCGGATCCTGCCGCGGCCGCGTCGCGTCGTCGATGCGCGACTCGAAGTTGCTGACCGGCGTCTGCATCGCCCACGAGTACGGCATCACGCGGTGCCCTTCGTAGACGAGTCCCTTCTGGTGCAACTGCTGGAACGCCCACAGCACGCTCTCCATGTAGGAGAGGTCCATCGTCTTGTAGTCGTGGTCGAAGTCGACCCACCGCGCCTGCCGCGTGACGTAGCTGCGCCACTCCTTCGTGTACTTCTGCACGCTGCGCCGGCACGCGTCGTTGTACGTGTCGATGCCGAGTGCCAGGATCGCTTCGCGGCCACTGATCTTGAGTTCCTTCTCGGCCTCCATCTCGGCCGGCAGGCCGTGGCAGTCCCAGCCGAAGCGCCTTTCGACGCGGCGGCCGCGCATCGTCTGGTAGCGCGGCACGACGTCCTTGACGAAACCCGTGAGCAGGTGCCCGTAGTGCGGCAGTCCGTTCGCGAACGGCGGCCCATCGAAGAACACGTATTCGTTGGAGCCGGCAGCGCGCGCCTCGACCGAACGGCGGAACGTGCCGTGCTCCTGCCAGCGCGCGAGGATCTCCGCTTCGATGGCGGGGAAGTTCGCTTGGGCTGGAACTTCGGGATAGGGCCTGCCGGCGTTCGACGAACTCATGAGGACGCGCAGTGTGGCGAACGGCCGCGGGTGGCGCAACGCTGCGCGGCGAGGGAACACCGCACGCCGCCGTCAGGGCTAGCTCGACATCCGCGAAACCGCAGCCTGTTCCGCCTATTCGCCCGATCGTGGACAGGCTGTCGTTCGCGATCGCCGCAGTCGTGGCAGGCGGCAAACCTGCTGGTGGCCTTGTCCGTGCTGACGGGCCTCGTGAAGATCGCGAACTGATGACACGCGCCCCAAGGCTCCTCACAGATTCTCTGGTCGACTGACCATGCGGGCCTACCTTGTCCGCGTCGGCATCGACCAAGCGTTCGGCGAGTGGAACGCCCCGATCGACCCTCAGACGAATGCCTTCGTCTACGTGCCGATTCCCGAGAGGGCCGGAACTGAGTTCCAGCCGGGGATGTGGCCACGTACGCGCCGTTCCGCTCCGCGCTCGAGGCCTTTCTCGCGTCCAACCCGAACGCCATTCCCCGTTCCTGCACGCCGCCCAAGCTGCTCGATGGCCTCGATCCGCATCTCGACCCGGACTTCGATCGCCTGACGCATGGCGACAACGGCCTCCGTCGCGGGAAGGGACTGTGCGACCTCGTCGCTGACGATCTCGTAGTGTTCTTCGCCGGGATGCGTCCCATCCGGGAATGCACACAGAAGCTCATCTATGGGCCATCGGTCTGTTTCGTGTTGCTGAGGCCGTCCGGCTGCGAGATGTCGCGCCCTCGCGCTGGGCTGAGAATGCACACACCCGGAAGATCCGCCACGGCCCCGACGACGTCATCATCCGCGCCCTACCCGGCGTCTCGGGCCGATTGATGCGCGCCATCCCGATCGGCGAGTACCGCGATGGCGCGTATCGCGTTCGCCGCGATCTGCTGCTCGCATGGGGCGACCTGACGTGCAAGGACGGATTCATCCAGCGGAGTGCAGTGCCGCCAGGCTTCCGCGATGCGACGAGATTCTTGAAGTGGTTCGAGGCGCAGTCGCCAGTGTTGGTGGCGGCGAACAACCCGAGGTTCGACTGATGAAACCGCCGCCGATCATCCTCGTGCACTTGCGACGGCCGGATCGTCGCAACCCGGACGAGACACGCACCGATCCGCTTTACGAGTTCGGCAGCTTCGGCCTGACCGATTGTCATCGCACCCTGCTCAAGCGACGCAGCACGATCGGTTCCCGTCTCGGGTTCGTTCAGCCTGGCCGCGGCGAAATGCGTCTCGTTTACCTGAGCCCTCCTGTCAAGGTCGTCGATCACGGCAAGCGGCGGGAGGGCGGTGCTGCCCGAGCTGAGCGCTATTGGGAATCGATGCCGTCCCCTCTGCCGAAGCCGGACAAGCACCGAAAGGCAACGCACGAACGGCTCCTGGCCGAGGCTCGTGAGAAACCACCGGAAGACCGCGGGCGTCGAGGTCCTTGCCAAAGATCTCATCCCACATGGCAGTGAGGGCGAGCTCTACGAGAACGTGACACCCGGTCCGGCTCACCCACCAGCGGCGCCGGGCGAAGGGCGGTAGAACCACGGCATGATCGCCCGCCATCCACTGCCGCTCGCCGCGTTCGCCGCGTTGCTCGCTCCGCTCGCCGCGCAGAGCCCCGAGAACAAGAAGGCCGAGGCCGACTTCCACCGCGCCGAGAAGGCGGTCGCCGACGCCAAGTACGGCGCCGCGTTCGGGCTCTACAAGCATCTGGCACAGCAGTACCCGAACTCCGCGTGGGGCAAGATGGCGGCGCTGCGCACGCAGCCGACCGCGTATCTCGGCTGGGGCGATCTGCAGCGCAACGGCGCGTCCAACAACCGCGTCGACGTCGTCCTGATGGGCGACGGCTTCGCTCTCGACGACCAGAACGAGTTCGAGGACATCGCGCGCGCGGCGGTCGACGTGTTCCGCAACCACAAGCTGCTCGGCGAGTACTTCAGCTACCACAACTTCGAACGCGCCAACCTGACGAGCAAGGACCAGGGCGTCACCGGCTACGGCCGCACCAAGGAGACCGCGCTCGGGGGCTTCATCGCCGGACAGGTGCAAGGGCAGGTCGGCATCGATCATGCAAAGGCGGTGTCGATGCTCGAAATGCTGCCCGAACAGGACGGCTACGCGATCGCGATCGTCAAGGCCGGGTCGATGGGCACCGGCGGCGGCGGCATCGCCGCGATCGGCGGCCGCGCCGACGACACGCTCGTGCACGAGTGGGGCCACGCATTCGCCAACCTCAGCGACGAGTATTCGACGTTCACGGGCCATCGCGGTTCGCCGCGCACCACGATCAACGTCAGCGCCACCGACGACGAGAAGGCGGTGCCGTGGAAACACTTCATCGAAGCGAAGGTGCCCGGCATCGGCGCCTACCGCGGCGCCGACGGCCGCCTCAAGGGCGCGTGGAAGCCGACCTCGGGCGGCTGCACGATGGAGAGTGGCGTGCAGTTCTGCCCCGTCTGCCGCGAGGCGATCGTGCTCAACATCTACCGCCGCGTCGATCCGATCGAAGCGTGCGAGCCGAAGCCCGTGCGCGACAAGACGGCGGCGCTGCGCGACGCGGAAAGCTTCTCGTTCACCGTGACATGCATGCAGCCAAAGACCCATGCGCTCGACGTGCGCTGGCACGTGCTGCCCGAGGCGGCGGCGATCAAGCCGACCGACGACGCACGGCTGCCCGATCGCATGCATCGCGGCAAGCTGCAGCCGATCGAAGCGAAGGGCGATCCGGGTGCCTACGTCGGCAACGGCAGGAACAAGTTCCGCGTCGGCATGCGCGATCTGCACCCGGGCCGCTACCAGGTCGTGTGCCGCGTGCGCGACGAATGCAAGCCGTCTGGCCAGCAGTGGCCGTGGGTGTTGCAGGACGACGGCGACCTGCTGCAGAGTGAACGGGTGTGGTGGATCGACGTGCCAGCGCGGTGAGCCTCCACTGCCGAGAATCGTGAACGCCATTCACGATTTCGGCACTGGTGGCTCATGTTGGGTTGCGGGCAGGGCCCGCGTTGGGGCGAGAGCGCCTCGGGTTCACTTCTTCGACGCACCCTTGGTCAGCTGCCATTCGACCTTCGTCTCCTGGCCTTCGACGACGTCGACGTGGTCGCGAGCCGCACCACGGCGGCCATCGCTCCGGAGCCGACGAAGAAGGCGATGACGACCCACACGTTCGTGAACATCAGCGAGAACTCGAGCGGGTCGCCGCCCAACCAGCCCTTGATCGCCAGCACGATCGACACCACCACCGCGATCACTGACAGCACCAGCACGACCGTGCTGCCGAAGCGCCCGTTGCCGGGCGGCTTGTCGAGATCGCCGACACCGACCACCGTCGTGAACACGCCGGTGACGAACCACAGGGCGAGGATCGCGGCCGAGCTGCTCTCGAGGCGCGTCAGCACGTCGAGGAAGATCATGCCGATCTGCAACACGAAGTTGGCGACGCACGCCGCCGCCATCGTCAGCGCGAACGACACGAGCACGCGCAGGATGCGGGGCACGATCGGCATGGGGCAAGCGTAGCTCCGGAGCGATCGCGGCAACTCAACGCATGCGGGCGAGCACGACTTGATTACTTTCGCGGCGCGCCCACTCGCGCGGCGTCGTGCCGTCCTTGCACGCCAGATCGGGATTGGCGCCGGCGGCGAGCAGGGCCGCGGCGCCGCGCTCGAGCACTTGATCACCACCGAGATCGACGCCGAGATCCACCGCCAGGAAAGTGCGCCGCCACTGGCGCTCGAGACGCTCGTCGAAGACGTCGATGCCGAAGTCCCGCGCCAGGACACGCTCCGCAACAACTACAGCGTGCGCAAGAACGCGATCAGCGCTCGCTTGTCGTCTTGCGACAGGTCGAGGCCGAAATCATGTCCTGGTACGGCGCGCTGCTTCACTCCGGGGCCGCGCCAACCTGTCGGGACGTAGTCGCTCTGCTGTCGGCGCGGATCGAACCAATCTTCGAGCGACGTGACGAAGCCTGAGTGTCCGTACAGGCCCCGATACCAGACTCCGCGCAACGAGGGGACTCTGTAGTAACCGGTGCCCTTGCGCGTCTGCAGTGCGAGGCCCGGATCGGTGTGCACGCGTCGCGATGAGACGTCGAGGCGCGCGCGCATTGCTTCATCGATCTGCGGCTCGAAGCCCGGCGCC
>JAYUCN010000770.1:0-3401 GCA_043740335.1 Planctomycetota bacterium | reverse complement strand
TTGCCGAGCCAGCCCGATGAGAAGTTCCCGGCGTCGATGATGAAGTCGGCGGTGTAGGGCACCCAGGCGAGCAACGGGATGCGCACCGGGGCTTGCTGCGAATCCTCGGCGGTGCTCGCGAAGCCGACCATGTCGAGCACGAGTGCGGCCTCGGGTGCCTGCTGCTGCCGCACGAGTTCCTGGACGTGTGCCTTGCTGCCGACGAGTCCTTCTTCCTCCATCGCATAGAAGACGAAGCGGATGGTCTTGTCGGTCGCGAAGGCGGCCAGCAGGCGCGCGGTCTCGAGCACCGCGGCGACGCCGCTGCCGTTGTCGTCGGCGCCCGGGCCGAACGGCACCGAGTCGTAATGTGCGCCGAGCTCGCAGACCGTCGCCGCCTCGGCGCCCTGGCCGCGCTTCTCGACGATCAGGTTGTGGTGCTTCACGCCGCGGCGCGAGGTCATGAGGAACGTCCTGGTGCCGTCCGCAGCCGTGAGCTCGCGCCACTCCTGCATGAGCGCGTCGAACGGTTCGCGCCGAGGTTCGTAGCCGTAGCACCTGAGTTCGGCCTCGAGCCAGGCGAGCGTCGCTTCCGTTGCGACACGATCGGACTCTGGCCGTGGCCCGAGCGCGCAGAGAGCGTGGAGGTGCGCTTCAAGGCGTTCCTGGGAAACTGCCGCAACCAGGACCTGGACGTCGGCGCGGGGCGCGATGCCGCACGCCGCAAGGAGGGATGGGAAGATCAGGCGCCAGGGTGATCGCGTCATGCCGCGCAGAGGTTACTCGCGGTGGAGGCCACCCTGAACCACCGCGCACGCCGCCATGCCGGCAGTGACCAATCTGCAGCGACCTGTGGATACACACGGCATTTCCACAGCGACATGTTCCCGACCAGCGGCAGCACGGCCATGTGCCCTGACCCATGCGGCCCGCAGTCAGGGTGCGATCGGGACTACTTCGCCAGCAGCGGCTGCACTGCGGCCTTCACCGTGGTTGCGCGCGGATCAGCGAGGCTCTCTCGGGTGGTCCGAGGAGTGCCGGAGCAGCAGGCGGCCGAGCTCCCGGTCCTGCTGACGAACGATCACGGCCCGTGTCGACGACGACACGTCGTACGAACCGACGGCGAGCTGAGGCGGCAAGACGCCGAGGCCGAGGGCCGCCACGGCGGCCATGGGCTGCGCCTGGTCGGCGATGTCCACAGCCTGCAACGTCGCGCCTTCGAGTACGGCAGGCACGTCGGGGAACTCGATGCGACGGCCGTCGGCCACGAGGTCGAGCGGCTCGGCCGCGCGCGCTGCATCGAGCACAAGGCGCTGCACACCGCACGTGGCGCCTTCGACCAGCAGGTCGAGTGCGCTGACTCCGCCCGTGACGATCTCGAAGTGCCCCCTCGCATCGCTGATGCTGCGCGCACCGGTGTGCAGGGCGAGGTGGCCGCGGATCGCCCAGGCAGTCGGGCGCGCGAGTCCGACCAGCACGCCGGGCAATGGCTTGCCGTCGCTCGATCGCACCACGCCCACGATCCGTTCGGGCAGGGGCATCGCGGTCGTGTCGATCAGCAGGTTCCTTGCCGGAGCCAGGAGAAGTTTCGAACGCACCGTGCCGGAGCTGTCGGGAGCCCACGCCTCGATGCGATAACTCTCGGCGTCGACGCCAACGAGCGTGAACTGTCCGTCTGCCAACGTCCGACCTGGCATGCCCACGAACCGCTCGGCCGACGGTCCGGTTGCCGACTTCGCGAGCACCACCGACCAGCCGGCGCACGGCGTGCCGTGCGCATCGACGAGGTGTCCCGACACGGCGGCCACGCGGCGCAGGCGCAACTCGAGTGGCTTCCGTTCGGTGCCGACGATGCGCGGCAGTGCAGCGGTCGTGAACGGCTCAAATCCGTCCGCCGATATGTCAAGCGCTGCGGCGGGCGAGAACGCAACGGGCACGCAGAACTCGCCACGTTCGTCGCTGCGCGTGCTCTCGAGGCCGACCGTGATCCTGGCGTTGGCGAGCGGCTGATCTTGGGCATCCAGCACGCGCCCGAAGATCGGGGGCTGCGCCGGTGGGCGCTCGAGCCGAAGCTGCAGTCGTTGCCCTGGAGCGGGGGCCTCGATCACGCAGGGCAGGAAGTCCGGGTGCTGCACGCAGAGGCGAGTGCTGCTGCCGATCGGCACATGCGTGAGAGTGAACTCGCCGCGAGAATTCGTGCACGTGCGCCAATCGTGAAGTCGGACGCCGCGCAGCGGCCGTCGTTCGGGCAGATCGATTTCGAGTTCCCACGTCAGTTGGGCCTCGGCTACTGGCATGCCGTCGGCATCGATGACGAGGCCAGGCACCGTGTCGATGGGAACGGCGACGAGCGTGTTCGCCGTGGCGGGCAGCCAAAGGTCCAACAGTGGGGAGCGGACCTGGATCCATCCCGGCGCAGGAACGATGGCATCGCCGCTGACAGCGTCGTTCCAGTTGGCGCCCGCGATGGGGTCACCATCGAAGAGGAATTGCCCCTTGTCATCACTCTCGACTACGACTCCCGTGCGCGTGTTGCGAACGGCGAGACCTGCCACGGGGATGCCGAGTGCATCGACGACCCGCTGGCACGGGCGCACGGGGAGCGCATCACGCTGATCCGTTGCCATTGTCGCGCGCATCGGCAAGGCCGAAGGTGCGGCGGCGAGGGGCGCGATCGGCGACGATGCGCAGCGCGGGGCGAAGTCGGCGGGCTGGACAAGCGCCACCACCACCGTGATCACGATGGCGGTAGCGCCGACTGCGGCCAGCAGCCACTGACTTGCTGAGCCCATGGAAGGGGTCCTGGTCTCCGCTCCACGCGGAAGGGCGGCCCTACTTGCGGGCGTTCGCCTGCAGCTGTTCGACCACCTTGCGCAGCTCGGCGATCTGACGCTGCTGTTCCTTGATGGCCTCGACGAGCACCGGCACCATGCCGTCGTAGTTGACGGTCAGACACTTCCATTCGGTGCTGTAGGTCACGAGCTCGGGCATCGTCTTCTGCAGGTCCTGCGCGACGAAGCCGATCTTGTTGCGCAACCCTTCGAAGTCGACGTTCTTGCCTTCCCGCATCTCGCCTGCGTAGACCTTCTCGGCGCGCAAGTCGTAGGTGTAGCCGTTGACGGCGAGGACCTTGTCCAGGGCACCCTCGAGCGGATGGATGTTGGTCTTCCAGCTCTCGTCGGAGATGGGTTGGTAGCCCAGCGCGAACCAGGTGCCGCCGCCATCGAGGTAGGCTCTCGGCGCGGGCGGGCTCGTGAGCGAGGTGTTGAGAGTGTCCTCGTCGTAGATCTTCAGCAGCTGCTCATCGCCGGGGCTCCAGATCACCGCCGTGTTGCCGTTGGCGAAGAAACCGCCGCTCTCCGAGTCACCGCCTTCGAGGAAGACGCCGTTGAGCGTAGAGGTGCCAGGGTTCGGGAACCAAC
>JAYUCN010000769.1:0-3402 GCA_043740335.1 Planctomycetota bacterium | reverse complement strand
CGATCCGAACGCGCCGTGGAACGAACTGGCGGTGCCGGGCGGCCGCTGAGCACCGTCGCGGTTCATCTGGTGCACGCGTGGTGCACGCGGCGCACGAGTCCGTGCAGATCGAAGCCACCGTTCTTGGTGCAGCCGAGTCGCACGATCACGATCTGTTCGGTTGGCAACACGATGCAGTACTGCCCTTCGTGGCCGTCCATGTGCAGCAGGTTGCCAGGCAGGTCGCTCCACATGCGTTCGCGCGGCCCGTCGCCGTCGGGGTCGGCATTGAGCCAGACGTGGCTGCCGAAGCGGCCGTTGCTGGCTGGCTGCGGGGTCGCGGTCGCCGCCACCCAGCCCTTCGGTAGCACGCGGCGCCCGGCGAACTCCCCGTCCTGCGCGTAGAGCATGCCGAAGCGTGCCCAGTCGCGTGCGCAGGCGAAGCCGTACGAGCTGCCGACGAACGTACCGCTCGGGTCGGTTTCGATGAGAGCAGTGCGCATGCCGAGCGGCGTGAAGAGTGATTGCTTCGGGAAGGCCCAGTACTCGAGGTCTCTCGCGAACGTGGTCCGCAGCACGCGGCACAGCAGGTTCGTGCAGCCACTGCTGTAGCGGAACTCGAGGCCGGGCGTCTTGCCGGGCGGCTGGCTCGCGTAGATGCCGCCGTGGTCGCTCGAACGGAACAGCATGCGCAGCGCGTCGCTGTGCGGGTCGTCGTAGTCTTCGTTCCAGGACAGGCCCGCACTCATCGACAGCAGGTCGTGCAGGCGCAGCCGGTGACGCTCGTCATCGGGATTCGCAGTCCACTCGGGCACGGCCAACGGGGCCGCGGGGTCGAGTGCGCCTGCTGCGATGCGGATGCCGACGAGGGCGTTCACGAGCGTCTTCGTCATCGACCAGCCCGGCAGCGGCATGGCCGCGTGGTAACCGGCGGCGTAGCGTTCGGCGACGAGGCGCCCCTTGTGCACGACGACGACGGCGCGCGTGTTCATGCGCGGGCCAGAGGCCTTCTCCACGAACGCAGCTTCCAGCGCCTGTGCGAGGGCCTTGCTGTCGATCCCCGCTGCCTCCGTCGTCGGCAAGCGATCGCCGAGCGGCCAGTCGACGGTGGCGGGATCGGGTTGCAGGTCGGCCAGGCCGGGGGCACCGCGTTGGCGCAGCTGGATCGCGGCGACTTCCGCATGCACGAGCGAGCAGCCGAGGTTCCGCGTCGCGACTGCCGTCGCCTTGGCGCCGCCGATCGTGCACGTCACGGCGCGGTTCTCCATGTCGACGTCGAACTTCAGGAAGGGACGGATGAGCGCCTCGAGCGGGCGCGTCGGTGCGAGTTCTTCGGCCAGCACCGAGTCGAGCGTGCGACCGCTCACGAACAGCGCCGACGCGACGATCTTGCTGGCGTAGGCGGCGGCGACTTCGGCCTGTTCCTTGCTCGGCTGGGCCGTCTGGCACCGCACGAGCGGCGACAGCAGGGCGACGATCGCGGGGGCGAGGGCGGGGCGCATGGCGAGGATGGTAGCGCGCGGGTCTTGCGGTGACGCGCGCGATGAGGTCTCGTGCCGGCGTGCACACGCGAACCTGCTGCTTGCTGGCCGCGATGTCCGCGATGGTCGCGGCCGCGCGCGCGCAGGTGCCGGCGCAGCCGGCGCCGCAGCCGCGCCTGCGTGTGCTCGCTCATGGCACGGGCGAACCGCAGGCAGACCAGTGGGCCTTGGCCCGATGCGAGGCCGAACTGCGAGACATCATCACGCGCTGGCACCTCGAGTCGTCGCCGCCGCCGATCGACTACCAACCGGACGCCGTGGTCGTGGTGCGCCATGGCCGCGGGCACGGCGGTGAGCCCGCGGTCGCGATGTGGTCGTGGGGCGCGGATCCTTCCGCACGGCTCCTTCGCCTCGCCGGCGACCAGACCTTCCCGGTCGTGCATGGGCGCTGGGCCATGATCCTGCTGCCACGCGCCCTCGAGCCCGAACGCAACAACCTGCGGTTCGAGACGGATGTGCCGGGCCAGAAGGTCGGCACAGCGTGGCGCAGCGTGGTCGTTCCCTGCGGCCTCGGTGGCGTCGAGTACCTCGGCTACCTGGGCATTCGCAGTTCGGAGATCGGGTGCTACGAAGACGCCGAGTCGTGGCAGACGTTCTGTCGCCGCAACCTGGAGGCGGGTGCCGCGGTGCCGGAGTGCGACTTCGCCGCCTCCGTGCTGGTGGCGGCACCCATCCGGCGTCTGTTCGGTACGGGTCTCCTGACTGCTCCGTTCTGCACCACGGTGCGCTTGGTGGCGCCGGTGCCTGGGGAGTGGCCGAACAGCATCGCGGTGTTCGCGGTGCCGCGCCGCACGGGCGAACTCATCGTCGAGACGACTGCCGCCGACGACGAGACGCGCCATCACATCGCGGCGCGCTTTCCGGTCACCGATCCGTCGTCGGCGATGCTGCTGCGTCGATTCGAATGCGACCTCGAGCCGCGCGCCGGCACGCTGTGCGAACGCGCGACGACGCGAGCGGAATGGCGGGCGCTGCGCGACCAGTTCGGCGGGGGAGTGGCGGCGCTGCCGGACGACTGGTGCAACTTCACGCGCGACACGGTGATCGCCGTCGCGACCGCTGCCGTCCCCGTGCGGTCCGGCCTCGGTGTCGAAGTCGCGACGGAGGAAGGCGTCGACGTGTTGACGTTGACGTCGGGGTCGGCAAGTGGCGGCGAGGTGCGTGGCGGCGCGATCGTCCTCAAGGTGCCGCGCCGACGGGCGCAGCTCGCCGTCGTGTTGCGCAGGGGCGGGGTCGACGAGGGGGCGGCGGAGACGACGCTGCGCGTATTCGCGGGTCTCTAGGTGCGCGCTGCTGGCTGCCGATGAAGGGCCGTGCGAACGGCCGAACGTGGCGTCCTGGTGGGGATCGTCGTCGCGGTTGCCGCGGCGCTGCGCTGGGGCTTCGTCGCACAAGCACAGATCCAGTCGCCGCTGCGCGCCGACGCGGGCCAGTACGCGCAGTATGCGAAGAACGTCGTCGAGCACGGCATCTACTCGCTCGCGACGACGGTGCCACCGCTGCCCGACTCGTTCCGGTCGCCGGGGTATCCGATGTTCCTCGCGCTGTGTCGCTGGCTCGGCGGTGAGAACGGCTGGATGTCGCTCGCCATCGCGCTGCAAACAGCCCTTGGGTCGCTGACCGTGCTCTTGTGCTATCGACTCGCGCGCACCCTCCTCTCGTTCGCACCGTCGCTCGCGGCGGCAGTGCTGTGCGCGTTGAGCCCACACCTCGTCGTCAGCAGCGGCTACGTGCTGACGGAGTGTGTGACGACGTTCGCGGTCGTCGCTGGCCTCTGGCTCGCTGCCGACCTCCGTTCCGGCCAACGTCTGGTCGCGGCAGCGCTCGTGCTCGGCTTCGCGACGCTGTGCAACGAAGTACTCGTGTGCCTGCCGTTCGTCGT
>JAYUCN010000768.1:0-3409 GCA_043740335.1 Planctomycetota bacterium | reverse complement strand
AGACGAACTGCGCGTAGTCGAGCTTGCCGGGCTTGCCCTTCTTCGCCTTGCCGTCGACTTCGATCGTCACGGTCTTCTTGTCCTTCTCGTCGAGCCAGTCCTTGAAGCTCTTGAGCCGCTTGAAACCTGAAGAGGCCATGAGTTTCTTGAGCTGCTCCTTGGCTTCGGGCGGCAGACCCTCGGGAATCCCCGCGTCCGCGTCCTTGGGCTCACCCTTCGTGAACGCGTAGACGTCGCAGTACCAGTAGTACTGGGACCGCACGTAGTCCTGCCGGTCCTTGGGGCGAAAGCGCGCGCGGTGGTACGGGCCGGACTCACCGAGCTGCATCGGCAGACGCTCGAGCCGGCCCGGCGCATCGATCTCGATACCGGCGTCGTGGATCTGTTCTGATCGCCATTCCTGCGCGCGCGGTGCCGCGACTGCGAACAACAGGCCAACGAGGGTGCCAACGAGAGTGCCAGCGAGAGTGGCAACCGTCTGCGTGATTCGGTTCATCCTGTGCGTCCTCCGAGCGCAGAAGGATACACACGGCCGGGCCCGCCGGAAGGTCCAGTCGCCAGCATCCAACGAGTCGGCAGGCTTCCTGCCCGGCCACCCGCACCAAGCGACGGGCCTGGGACACTCGAACTCGTCGATCGCCGGGGCGCGCGGCTATCCTCTCGCCCCGCATGTCCATCTCCCGCACGTTCGTCCTTCTCGCCGTCACCACCCAGGCACTGCTCGCCCAGGTCACGCCCGACGAGTTCTTCTTGATCAAGAAGGAAGGTCTCGAGAACTCGCAGGTGATGGCCCACCTCGACCACCTTGCCAACCGCATCGGCCCGCGACTCACGTCGTCGGACAACCTGACGGTCGCATGCGAATGGGCGCGCGACACCTTCAAGGGTTTCGGCATCGACGACGCGCACCTCGAGCAGTGGGGCGAGTTCGCCGTCGGCTTCAACCGCGGCCCGTGGTGGGGTCGCATGACGAAGCCCGAGCCGATGGAACTCGTCTGCAACACCGACTCGTGGACGGCCGGCACGCGCAGGCCATCGCGCGGTCAGCTGCTCGCCGCCCCGAAGAACGCCGAAGAACTCGCGGCCATGAAGGGCAAGCTGGGCAACGTCTGGCTGCTGAACCCAGGCGGCGGTGCGCTCTTGAAGGAGATCACCGCGGCGATGGAAGAAGAGGGCGGCTTCGGCTTCGTCACCGGCCGTGCCGGCGGTGGCGGTCGCGGCGGCAACGACCTGCTGCTGACCGGCGGCCGCGCCCCCACCGACATGGCGAGCCTGCCGAAGCTGCCGTTCGTGCGCTTGCGCAGCGACTGCTACACGACGGTGCAGAAGCACCTCGACGACGGCAAGGACGTCGAGGTCGAGTTCGACCTCCGCAACCACTTCCGCAAGGGCCCGATCGCGCTCTACAACGTCATCGCCGACATCAAGGGCACCGAGCATCCCGACGAGTTCGTCGTCGTCAGCGGCCACCTCGACAGCTGGGACGGGGCCACCGGCGCGACCGACAACGGCACCGGCACCGCGACCACGATCGAAGCGGCGCGCATCCTCATGGCGATCGGCTGCAAGCCGAAGCGCACGATCCGCTTCATGCTGTGGAGCGGCGAGGAACAGGGCCTGCTCGGGTCGCGTGCGTGGGTGCAGAAGCACAAGGACGAGCTGACGAAGTACAGCGCCTGCCTCGTGCACGACGGCGGCACCAACTACCTGTCGGGCATCGCCGGCATGAAGGAGATGCGGCCGCAACTGACGACGGTGTTCGAACCGATCCTCGCGCTGTCGACGGAGATGCCGTTTCAGATCCGCGACATCGAAGCGTTCACGCCGATCGGCAGCGACCACGAGTCGTTCACGGCGGCGGGGGTGCCGGGCTTCTTCTGGGACCAGAGGGGCGGCCGCGCCAACTACACGCACACCCACCACACGCAGTACGACACCTACGATGCGGCGATCCCCGAATACCAGATGCACTCGTCGGTCGTCATCGCCACGGGCGCGCTCGGCATCGCCAACCTGCCCGAGCTGCTGACGCGTGAGAACATGAAGGTGCAGCGCGGCTTCGGCGGCGGTGGTGGTGGCGCCCGCAGCGGGCGCCTGCTCGGCGTGCAGATCGGCGACGACGGCATCACGCTCACGGAGATCACCGAGGGCGGCATCGCCGCGAAGGTCGGACTCAAGGTCGGTGACAAGATCGCGCGGATCGGCGACAAGAAGATCGCCTCCCTGGAGGAGTTCCGTTCGGCACTGTCCGCCGGCCCGCTCAAGAACACGGTGACCTTCGTGCGCGACGGCAAGGAGCAGACGGTCGAGATCACGTTCGAGAGGTAGCAGGGGCGCAGCAGCACTCGGAGTGCCCAACGCGGGCCCTGCCCGCAACCCAACATGAGCCACCAGTGCCGAAATCGTGAATGGCGTTCACGATTCTCGGCAGTGGAGGCTCACTGAGGCGTCAAGCACCACGGTGTCATTGCCCGGGCGCGGCCTGCACACCGAAGAACATCGGCTCGGCGAGGTAGCAGGTCCCCAGGGGGTCGAGCAAGCCGGCCTGCACGACATACGTGCGGTCGATCGGGGCCAGCGGATGGGCGGTGCGGTCGAGGAATGACCAGCCCTGTGCGTCGAGGGCAACGGCGCCGAGCAGGAGCATGGAGTTGAGGTCGAGCCAGAGATCGCCGATGGGCAGCGCCCAGGCTTGGAGCGGCGCATAGGAGACTCCGATCAGGGCCAAGCCGTTGGGTGGACCCTTGACGTGCACGCGGAAGGTGTCTTTGTGGGTGACGCGGTTGACGTAGGTCTCGTAGCGGGTCTGGATCCTACTTTCCGCAGAATAGCCATGCAGGTTTCTCGGGCTCGATGTGCGAGGACGACGCTGTCTGGTGCCGCAGATCGACACGCACAACTTCAAGGACGCCGGATGTGTTGGGGGAATCGACACGTTGTCGCTCAGGATTCAGTAGTTGTCACGCGGCGCGGATTTGCAAGAAAAGTTGCGTCGGCTGAATGCTCATAAATTGAGCGGCGCACGTTTTATGTGAGTTGCATTGCTGTAAGTCATATTGGCGAAAGTTGCGATGTTGACCTTGGGCCGTCGGTCGTGCAGAACATGCTTCGACCTCGTTGACGAGGCCGACACGAGCATGCCCAACCACGAACTCGACGATCTTTCCCATCGGAGCCGCGAGATCGGCCCCCTGCCTGTGGTGCAACACTTCTTCGAGCGCCTTGGGCTCGACGAATTGCTTGCGACGTATGTGCCTGAACGCAGGTTGGGACGACAGACCTCGCTCGCCAACAGCAAGACGCTGGCGGTGATGGTCGCCAACATCCTGACATCTCGAGAGCCGCTCTACGCGGTGCCTGACTGGCTGCGGCGACGCGTCGTGGAGCACGTCGGGCTCGATGATGGTGA
>JAYUCN010000767.1:0-3410 GCA_043740335.1 Planctomycetota bacterium | reverse complement strand
CAAGTCACATATTTACAACATCTTGCGAACTTCGATCACGCCGGGCACAACCAGTTGCGCGCAACTCGCCTCGCTGCTCAGGCTGAGATCCAGACCCGTCGCCGCGCCGCGCCGACGTTCGAAGAGATCCTGGCTTGGCCACGCCGCTCGGTGGATTTCCTCGCTGCACCCTGTCCGGTGCCTCGCCTTTTGGCGCTTCATTGTTCGTCGCGAGTCGAGCAACGCATTCGACCATCACCACGCGACATCCTCACCACAGTCCCTCCAGGAGCTTGCCATGGTCCGTTGTCATACCCTGTCATGCAGCAGCCTCGTCTCTCTCGTGTTGCTCGGTGTTTGTACGGCGCAGTCGGTCACGGCGACGCAGTTGTCGTGCGCCCCGGGCATCAACCCCCTGAACGTCACGTTCAATGCGGCCGGGGCGACCATCGTGTCCGGAACCAGCAACAACCCGGCCTCGACGATCTATGCGATCCTCCTGGCCCCGCTGCCCGCCCCACTGCCACTGCCGCCGTATCCGGCCTCCTGCTGCGGCGTTGGTTCCGTGTTCTACGTGCCGGGCGCGCTATTCGTCGGTCCGATCGTGGGACCCACCCCCGCGACTCCCCTGTTCATTCCGCGGCCGATCTACGCGGGGCTGCTTGGCTCCGGGATCCAGGTTTGGGTCCAAGCCGCCACCAGCGATCCTTCGGGCTTCTCGCCGTGCCTGCACATCACCGACGCCAAGCGCATCACGTTCTAGATCGGGAAATGGCGATCGCTAAGGGGCGCCGAGCGGGCTCGCCTACCCGCCCACTGCATAGGCAGCGGCATGCGTGGGCAGCGATCCCGCCAAGCGGCGCGGTGGCGCATTGCGTAGTTACCGATCGCTGGGGCTACGCTAATGGTGGTTCGCAATCGACCCGTTCTCGAGGACCCGCCATGAACTCCATCCTTGCCGCTTGTCTCTTCACCACCTGCCTCACCGTTACCGCCGTTGCCCAGACGTCCGGACCAGGCCTCACCTGGGAGGGCACGCTTGGTGGCTCGGCCGGCAGTTTCGTGCCGACCTGCATCAGCCTGCCGGTGGTTGCTCTCCAGGGCGAGAACGTCACCCTGCGCACTTGGGGCGACCCGAATGCCCTGTTCCTTCTGGGTGCCTCCCTCAGCACGATGCCGTGCTTGCCGATCCCCGGCATCGGCAACGGCCTCTTGCTCGGCGCGCCGGTGTTCCTCGTCGCCGCTGGCACGCTGACGCAGCTCACGCCTTGCCTGTCGTGCCCGCAGGGCTTCGAACCCTTCTCCTTCACGGTGCCCACGCTCCTGCCGGTTGGCACAGCCCTCTCGTTCCAGGCGCTCAGCTTTGGCAACAACATCCCGTCGCTGACGGTCGCGATCACGGCGACGGTGCAGTAACCAACTGATGGCTTGGATGGTGCACGTCGGCGAGCCCGCCGAGAAGGTCGAGCACGTCCAGACCGACGCGGTCGATGATTGCACTGTTCGCTGGCTGCTGCGGTACCTGCACCTCGAGCAGCAGCAGGACTCCCTTCGTGCGCGTGATGCGGCGGTTCGGACTCGTGGCGCCGTAGCCGCGGCAGCACCCGCGAAGTGATCGTGCGAGGTCCTTGATGCCCGCAGTGCGGTAGAGTCCGACCCCCGCATGTCCCTCCGCTCCCTTGTCGTTTTCAGTGGTCTGTCGATCGGTGTGTGCTCCTGGGGCATGACACCTCACCCAGCTGGTCCGCGCGCGGATCTGTTCACGACGTCCGAGCAGTGCGCGGTCTGCCACTCGACGGCGCCCGGTGCGAACGCGATGCACTCGCGCACCGGCGACGACGTCTCGCCGTATGGCCTGTGGCAGGGAACCATGATGGCGAACGCGTTCCGCGACCCGTACTTCCAGGCCCAGTTGCAGAAGGAAACGAGTGCCGCGGGCGAGCAGGTGCAGGAACTGTGTCTGCGCTGCCATGCGCCGATGGCGCATCACGGCGCCGTACTCGCCGGTGGCAAGCCACCGCGTCTGGCCGACCTCGACGGCGACATCTTCGCGGACGATGGCGTGTCGTGCACGGTGTGCCACTTGATGGATGGCAAGAACTTCGGCGAGGCGAGCAGCTTCACGGGGCATCCGACCTTCAACACCGAGCGCAGGATCTTCGGCCCGTTCGCGGATGTGGCGACCGCACCGATGCAGAACGTCGTGCGCTACACACCGACCCAGGGCCTGCACGTGCGCAAGTCCGGGCTGTGTGGTACGTGCCACACGCTCGTCACCGAGCACCAGGGCACGGAGTTCCCCGAGCAGACGCCCTACCTCGAGTGGCGCAACAGCGAGTTCAGCGACGAGCCGCGTCGCACCGACACGTCGCGAACGTGCCAGCAGTGCCACATGGCGGACACCGGCGCGACGCGCATCGCGCGCAACCCGATGGGGTTCGACTTCAACGTGCCCGTGCGCGACGGCTATGCCGCGCATGCGTTCGTCGGCGGCAACGCCTTCGTGCTCGACCTGCTGCAGAAGAACCGTGAGGACCTCGACGTCATCGCCGAGCCGGAGGCCATCGCGCGCATGGCGGCAGCGACGAGGCGACAGCTCGGTGAATCGACCGCGCGCCTCTCGATCGGGGCGATCCAGCGTGCGGAGGGTGTGGCGACGTTCGCCGTGCACGTCGAGAACCTGACCGGCCACAAGTTCCCGACCGGGTATCCAGCGCGGCGAGCATGGTTGCACGTGCAGGTGCAGCTCGGCGGGGAGATCGTGTTCGAGACCGGCGAGGTCGATGAGCAAGGGCGGCTGGTGGGGGTGGCCGACGAGCATCGCGTTCCCCACGTGCGCGTCGTCGAGAAGCCTGCTGATGTGGTGGTCTACGAGCTGGTGGCTCTCGATCCGGAAGGAGCGCCGACGACCTTCCTCACCAAGATGGTGAAGAAGGGCAAGGACAACCGACTGCTGCCGTGCGGCTGGAAGGTCGATGGGCCGCACGTCGCGGACACAGCACCGGTGGGTACGGAAGGAGACGCGGACTTCGTGGGGGGCGGCGACACGGTGGCGTTCCGCATCGCGCTGCCGCCGCGCGCGCGCGGCCGGCTGCAGGTCATGGCGACCTTGTACTACCAGTCGGTGCCGCCGCTGTGGGTCGACGCGCTGCGCACGATCGAGGCCGAAGAGGCAAAGCGCTTCGTACGCATGTACGACGAAGCGGACCACACGCCCGAGAAGGTGGCGACCGCAGTGCTCGGCGAGCGATAGGCGATCGCCTGCAGTGCTGCCTCACTTCTTCTTCTTGATCTTGGCGTGCTGCGGGCAGGCGCAGCCGCCCGCCCTGCAATAGCCGCACGTCGGCTGGTAGCCGAGCTTGCCGTCCTTCTCGATCAACTTCCAGGCCAGGCCGGCCGCCTTGCCAGCCTTGGTGCTGCCGGAGAGCTTC
>JAYUCN010000766.1:0-3412 GCA_043740335.1 Planctomycetota bacterium | reverse complement strand
CGCGCGACCGGCTCGGCAAGAAGCCGTTCTACTGGACGCAGCACGCGGGCGTGTTCGGGTTCGCGAGCGAGCTGAAGGCCTTGCACGCGCTCGGCATGGACCGGCGCCTGCGCGCGGACGCGATCGCGCAGTTCCTCGCGCTGCGTTATGTGCCGGATCCGGCGACCGTGTTCGCCGCCGCTCACAAGCTGCCACCGGCGCATTGGTGTCTCGTGCAGGGGGACCGAGTCACGCAACAACGCTACTGGCGCCTGGAGTTCGAGGCAGACGACGCACCGCGGGCGGTGCACGAGGAACGCGTGCTGGCCTTGCTCGATGAGGCCGTGCGCATTCGTCTCATGGGTGAGGTGCCGCTGGCACCGTTCCTCTCGGGTGGCGTCGACAGCTACGCGGTGGTCGATTCGATGACGCGAACGCTGGGGCGGCCGGTGACCGCCTGCACGATCGGCTTTCCCGACCCGCAGTTCGACGAACGACCGGCGGCGCGGCAGTCGGCTGCCGCGTGTGGAGCCTTGCTGCACGAAGAGGTGCTGGAGCCGAAGGACCTGCTTGGGCTCGATTGGCACGCGGACACCTTCGACGAACCGTTCAGCGACAGCAGTGCGGTGCCGACCTTCCACGTGAGCCGGCTGGCGCGACGTCACGTGACCGTGGCCCTGTCGGGCGATGGCGGTGACGAGGGGTTCGGCGGCTACCGGCGCTACCTGTTCGACGGGCGCGAGCACCGCCTGCGGCACTGCCTGCCGCCAGCACTGTGGCGCGTGCTCGGCGCCTGCTACCCGAAGGCGGACTGGTTGCCGCGCTGGCTGCGCGCGCGGCGCACCCTGCAGAACCTCGCGGCTTCGCCGGCCGTCGCCTACGCGCGGTCGGTGAGCGCGCACCTGCCCGAGGAAGTGCTGGCGGTGTTGCGGCGCGAGCACCACCGCGCTGCGGGCGACCCGCATGCACCCCTGCTCGCCGCCTACGCGGCGTCGGACGCCAAGGCCCCGCTGCATCGGGCGGTGGCTACAGACCTCGCCACGTGGTTGCCCGGGGACATCCTCGTCAAAGCCGATCGCGCTTCGATGGCGGTGTCGCTCGAAGTGCGCGCACCGTTCCTCGACCATGTGCTGCTCGAGCACGCCGCCCGCATTCCGGCGGACTGGCATTTCGCGGGTGGGCGCACCAAGTCGTTCCTGCGCTCGGCACTGCGTCGGCGGCTCCTGCCGGCGGCGCTGCTGCGGAAGAAGCAGGGCTTCTCGGTGCCGTTGCGCGCGTGGTGTCGCGGGCCCGTCGGGGACGCAGTCGAGGCCGTGCTCGGCGAACGACGCCTCGGCGAGTGGATCGAACCCGCGACCGTGCGCACGCTGCTGCAGCGGCACCGCGCCGGCATCGGCGACCACGCCGAGATGTTGTGGGCCGTGCTCGTGCTGGCGCGCTTCCTTCAGCGGTGGTGCGCGTGAGTCGCATCGTCACGTTCACGAACCTCTTTCCTTCGTCGGCCATGCCGACGCACGGCCTGTTCGTCTACGAACGCATGCGCCGCGTCGCCGAAGCCAGCGGGCTCTCGTGGGAGGTCGTGGCACCCGTGCCCGAGGTCGCGTGGCTGTTGCGCCGCTCTACCTGGCAGCGCTGGGCCTCGGTGCCGCCGGTCGAGACGTGGCAGGGTGTGCGTGTGCAGCACCCGCGCTATCGGCACTGGCCCGGGCTGTCGCAGCGGCGGCAGGCGGCGGCCATGGCGGCGGGATCGCGTGAGGTGGTCGCCCGCCTGCGGGCCGAAGGTCCGATCGTGCTCGATGCGCACTACCTGTGGCCGGACGGCGTCGCCGCGGCGATGCTCGCAGCCGAATTCCAGGTGCCGTTCACGTTGACCGCGCGTGGGTCCGACCTCAACGTGGTGGCGCAGGATCGCGTGGTGGCGGCGCACATCGCGGCGGCGGCGGCGCGGGCGCACGCCTGCTGTGCCGTCAGCAAGGTGCTCGGCGATCGGTTTGCGGCGATCGCGAAGCTGCCGCGCGAACGCATCCGCGACGTGCGCAACGGCGTCGACCTCGAGCGCTTCTGTCCTGGCGATCAGGCGGCGGCGCGCGCGGCACTCGGGTTGCCGTCGACTGGCCGGTTGCTGCTGGGGGTGGGCCGCCTGGTGCCGGGCAAGGGCTTCGACGTGGCGGCGGCGGCTCTGGCGGCGCTGCCGGCTGACGTGGAACTCGTGCTGGTCGGCGATGGACCCGAGCGTGCGACGATCACCGCTGCCGGTGGCGCTCGCGTGCGGTTCCTCGGTGCCTTGCCCCCCGAGCAGGTGGCCATGGCCTACCGCGCGGCCGACCTGTTCGTGCTGCCGAGTGAACGCGAGGGCTGGCCGAACGTCGTCACCGAGGCGCTTGCATCGGGCCTGCGCGTCATCGCGACGCGCGTCGGTGGCATCCCGCAGATCCTCGGTGACCCCGTTCCGAGAGAGCTCGGGGCGCTCGTGCCACCGCGCGATGGCGCGGCCCTGGCGGCGGCTCTCCACCAAGCACTCGGTGCGCCAGCGAACCGTGCGGCGGTGCGACGCTTCGCCGAGCGGTATGGCTGGGACGAACCAGTCACTGTACTGACGAAGGTGTTCCGGCAGGCGTTGGGAGAAACGTCGTGAGCGGTCCCTGGCGCATCCTCTACCACCACCGCATCCGTGCCGACGACGGGCAGGCCGTGCACGTGCGCGAGCTGATCTCGGCGCTGCGGCAGGCGGGCCATGCGGTGCACGAGTGCGCCCTCGTGCAAAAGACTGGGACGGCGGTCGCCCACGCCCCGGCACGCCCGGGCTTCTGGCAGCACCTGCGCCTGCCGCGCACGGCGGTTGAAGTGCTCGAAGTGCTCTACAACCGCCGCGGCCGTGCCATGCTGCGGCAGGCGGCACGTACGTTCCGGCCGCAGCTCGTCTACGAACGGCATGCGCTGCACTGCCGCGCGGGTCTCGACATCGCGCGCGAACTCGGGGTGCCGCTGCTGCTCGAGGTGAACTCGCCGATGGTCGCCGAGATGGGCAAGCTCGGCAGCCTGCGCTTGCCGGCGCTGGCGCGGGCCACGGAACGTGAGGTGCTCGGTGCTGCCGATGCCGTGCTCGCGGTGACGCGCGTGTTGGGCGACCTGCTCGTGCAAGCCGGTGCCCGGCCCGAACGCGTGCACGTGATCGGCAACGGCGCTGACCCCGGCCGCTACGGCGATGCGGCGCGCGCCGCGGCGGCGGCGGTGCGGCAACGCCTGCAGTTGGGCGGCAACACGTTTGCCCTCGGGTTCGTCGGCTACATGCGCCCCTGGCACCGCCTCGACTTCGTGCTCGAGGTCATGGCCCGGCCTGGCTTCGAACCGGTCGTGCTCGTGCTGCTCGGCACCGGGCCCGCGCTGCAGCCGCTGCTGGCGCGCGCCCGGGAGCTGGGACTCGCGCGCCGCG
>JAYUCN010000765.1:0-8289 GCA_043740335.1 Planctomycetota bacterium | reverse complement strand
CCGCGACGCATCCGCAGCGGCAGGACAGTCCGAGCGAGATCAAGCAGGCCGTGCGCTTCGGCGCGTCGCCGCGCGCGGCGATCGCGATCGGCGAAGCGGCGCGCGCTTCGGCGCTGCTCGCCGGCCGGCCCAATGTGGATTTCGACGACGTGCAGCGCGTGGCGCGGCCAGCACTGGCACATCGGCTCGTCCTCCAGCACGCTGCGGTAGTCGCGGGGGCGACGCCGGCGGGCATCGTGCGCACCGTGCTCGATGCCGTGCCCGCGGTGAAGAGGCCGTTGCCCGAGGTCGTGAAGTGAGCCGACGTTCGTCGACGTGCGTCACGAACGCGCGGCTGCTCGTCGTCCTGCTCGCGGTCACCGCGCTGCGGGCGCAGGAGCAGACCATCGAGCACATCGTCGACGAACGACCGATCTGCTCCGTGCACGTCGTCGCCTACGATGGTGCGGCCACGGCGCACGGCCTCACGTTCGTGCGCGTCGAAGCGGAGAACCACGACGACCGGCCGCACCTGCTGCGGGTCGAGGTGGCGACCAACCAATGGGTGTCGGCCGACGTGCAACTGCGGCGCGTGGTGTCGCTCGGACCGAAGGAGCACGCGCGCTTCTTCCTGCCGTTGCCGACGCCCGACAACGCGCAGCGGCTCGAGGTCGTGATCGACGACGCATCGTACGTGTCCAGCCTCGGCACCTCGCATGGAGCGGGCCTTGCGGGACTGCTGGTCGCGGATCGCAGCGAGGCGGCACCCGACGGTCTCGTCGTGCTGCAGGCGTTGCCCTCGACGTTCGCCGAGGCGGTGCATCAGACGCACTGCCTGGGCGCGGACTTGCCGGCCGACTGGCGCTTGTTCACGGGTTTCCACGCGGTCGTCGTCGATGGTCGCACGCGCTTGCAAGGCGACGTGCAGGAAGCGTTGCGCCGGTTCGTGTTCGCCGGCGGCACGCTCGTCGTGGCGGCTGCCGACCGGTTGCCGGCTGGCCCCTTGCGCGATCTGTGTGCGGCTGCGGTCGGCGACGAGCCTGTTCTGCATGGTCTCGGCGCGTGCGCCGTCATTGCCGCGTTCGGCGGCGACACGTCGAGCATGCGCACGCGCGTGTTGTCGTTGCCGCGCGCCGGTTGCGGCACCTGGCCAGCTTCGGACACCATGGTTGCCGAACAACCGGTGCCTGGCCTCGGCAAGGCACCCGTGCTCGCGTTCCTGCTCGTGATGCTGGTGTTCGCGCTGCTCGTCGGCCCCGTGAACTTCCTCATGTTGCGCCGCCTGCGGCGGCCGTTGCTGGCACTCGTCACGGTGCCCGCCCTCGGCCTCGGCACGACGGTCGTGATGCTCGGCTACGGCCTCTTCCACGACGGCTTCGGCGCGCGCGGCGTCGTGCGCAGTTGGACGCTGCTCGACCAGGATCGGCACGAGTGCGTGGCCATCGGGGCCCGCACGCTGTTTGCAGGCCTGTCGCCGGGTTCGTTGTCGATGGGTCCGGATGTGCTGTTGCTCGCACCGCGCGCGTTCCAGCGTGCGGAACGGCGCTCTGCCGACCGCTGGCGCCTCGATGTCGACACGGGCATCCTCGATGGGGGAGTCCTGCCATCGCGCACGACGACGCCGCTGTTGTCCGCGCAGCAAGGTGTGGCCCGGCAGCGTCTGCGCGCCCGCTTCGTCGGCGAACAGGAACTGCACTTGCTCGTCGATGGCGGTGTGCAACCGCAGGGCGAAGTGGTGCTTCGCGACCCCGACGGTGCGTACTGGGTCGGCACCTCGCCCGTGCTGCGGCGCGTCGCCGCGGACGAAGCCGATGCCGCGCTGCAACGGCTCCGGCGCGCGGCGGGCACGCTGGAGCTCACCGAGCGCGATGGCGGCCAACGGATCGTCAGCATCGACGGGCTCGTCGCGCGCGGCATGGGTGCGAACGGCTTGCGACCGGGTTCGTACGCGACGCGCGTCGGCAAGGCGCCGTGGCTCGACGAACACGGTCTCCGCGTCGACTACGACGCGCAGCAGCACTTCGTCTTCGGGCGCCTCGCGGCGCAGGACTTCGTGCGATGACGGTGCCGCTGCTCGAGGTGCGCGACCTGTCGCGCAGTTATGGCAAGGTGCAGGCCGTGCGCGAGCTGTCGTTCCTGATGGCGCGCGGCCAGGTCACGGGCTTCGTCGGACCGAACGGGGCCGGCAAGACGACGACGATGCGCATCCTGGCGACGCTCGACGTGCCCGAGTCCGGCGATGCCTTCGTCGACGGCGTCTCGGTTCTCGTCGAACCCAGAGCCGTGCGCATGCGCATCGGCTACATGGCCGACCAGTTCCATCCCTACCCGAACCTCGATGTGCTGCAGTACCTCGACTTCTTCGCGCGCGCCTACGGGCTCACGGGCAGGAAGCGTCTGCAGACGGTGCGCCTGGTGGCGAGCTTCTGCGGGCTGCTCGAGTTCCGGGAACGGCCGGCGACAGGGCTCTCGAAGGGCATGGGGCAGCGCCTGCATCTGGCGAAGACGCTGCTGCACGATCCGCTGCTGCTGATCCTCGACGAGCCGGCGTCGGGGCTCGACCCGCGCGCGCGCATCGAGTTCCGCGCCCTGCTCAAGGAACTCGCGGCCGCCGGCAAGAGCATCCTCATCAGTTCCCACATCCTGTCCGAGCTCGGCGAGACCTGCGATTCGGTCGTCGTGCTCGAGAAGGGGCGCCGCGTCGTTTCGGGTTCGATCGCCGAGATCCAGAAGAGCGTGCAGCACGAACAGGAAGTGCTGTTGCGCGTGCTCGGCGATGCCGAGGCGGCGGAACGGTTCCTGCTCACGCAGCCCGGCGTCTCGGCGGTGACGGTCGACGGCTCGAGCTTGCGCTTTGCGTGCACGGGCGACGACGCCGCGATGGGGGAGCTGCTGGCGCGCGCCGTCGGTGCGGGTCTGCGCGTGGTGGAGTTCGCGCGCAGCGAGGCCGACCTCGAGGCCATCTTCATGAAGACGACGAAGGGGAACCTGCAATGAGTGCGCACGACGTCGCGGCGATGCCCACACCGGAGGCCTCGCTCGACGCGCCGGGCCGGTGGTCGCGCTGGTCCGATCGGCTGAATCCGATCCTCGTGCGCGAAGTGCAGCAGGCCCTCAAGGGCCGCGGCTTCGTGCTCACGATGTTCGCGGCACTGACGATCAGCATCGTCATCGCGATCGCCGTGGCGAGCAACTACGACGCGACCACGAGTGCCGGTCGCAATGCGTTCGACGCCGGGCTCGGCACACTCGTGCCGATGGTCCTCTTCATCGTGCCGATGCAGGCCTACACGTCGATGCGGCTCGAACTGCGCGGCGGCATCGTCGAGCAGTTGTTCCTGTCGCGCCTGCGCCCGCGCGCGATCCTCACGGGCAAGCTTCTGGCGGCGATGGTGCAGTTCGCCCTCTATGTGTCGGTCATGGCGCCGCTGCTGGCGACCAGCTACCTGCTGCGCGGCGTCGACCTGCCGACCATTGCCGTGAGTCTTCTGTGGGCGCTCGTGTTCTGCATCATGGCGACGGCGTTCGCGGTCTCGTTGGCGGCGCAGGCGATGCTGCCGGCCCTGCAGGGGCTCGCCAACATCGGTGTGGCCTTCGGCCTCGGCATCGCCACGTTCGCGCTGGTCGGCTTCGTCGGCAGCGGCGAGTACGCGCGCGACGTCGGCTGGCTGCTGCGCAGCCGCGAGTTCGGCATGGTCTCGTCGCTGATCGCGCTCGGCGGACTCTGCGGCACCGTCCTGTCCGGGCTCACGGCGCAGAGCTTCCTGCTGCACGCGTTCGAGAACCGCTCGACGGGGTTCCGCGTGTTCCTGTTCGCGATGATGCCCATGGCGTTCGGCTGGATGCTGATCTTCGTCGACGCCACGCAATGGAACATCGTGCTGCCCATGGTGGTCTTCTTCCTGGTGCTGCTCGGCACGGTGTTCGGCATCTTCATGACCACCGAACAGCGCGTGCTGTCGCCGCGCGTGTTCGCCCACGTGCCGAAGCAGCCGTTGCTCGCGGCCCTCGCGATGCCGTTCCTGCCCGGTCGCGACCGCGGCATGGCCTGCCTCATCGCGTACTTCCTCGTGCTGGGCCTCGTCGCCTTCGTGGGTTGGCCACGTGCGGCGGGTTCGGGGTTCCCCGACTTCAACGCCGGTGCAGCGCGGTTGTGCCTGTTCACGGTGGTCTACGCGTTGGTCTACCTGACGCTCGTGAAGGGCCTGCGCAGCCGCTTGCCGGCGGGCCTCATCGGCAACCACGTGGCGCGTTTCGTGTTGCCGATCCTGCTGCTCGTGTTCTGTCTGGCACCGGTCCTCATCGACGTGTTCGCACGCGGCGAAATGCGCGGCTGGCACCCCGGTCACATCATGAATCCGTTCTGGACGATCGAACGCTTCACCTTCCGCGGCACCTCGACGCCTGAGGACTACCTGGCGATGCCGTTGATCGTGCTCGGGGTGGCAGTGGCGTTGCAGATGCCAGGCATCGTGCGTGGCACGCACGAAGTGCTGCGCGCCGCGGCCGCGAGGCGAGCGAGGCCCGGCACGGTGGTGACCAGTGCACGCGCCTGACGTCGGCAATGACAACCTGGCCGCCGAGGTCGCGGCCGTGGCGGCACGCTACCGCTTGCAGCTCGGGGTGCTTCGCTTTCGCGGTCGCGTCGGTGGCCATCGCGGCCACGGCGTCGGCAGCTCGCAGGAGTTCTTCGACTTCCGCGACTACGCGCCGGGCGACGACCTGCGCCACCTCGACTGGCGCGGCTATGCGCGCACCGAACAGTTGCGCATCCGAATGCATGAAGAAGAGGTCGCACCGTTCCTCGACGTTCTCGTCGACGCGTCGGCTTCAATGGCGAGCACGGTGGCGAAGGAACGAGCGGCGCGCGCGCTGGCGCAGGCACTCGGGCGTTGGGCGCAGCGGGAAGCAGCCACTGTGCGACTGCTGGCGCTCGGCGGCGAACTGCTGGCGGCGGATGCGATCACGTTCGCGGGCACCGCGACGTCGCCAGCAGCACCAGCAGTACCGCTGCGGCCGGGCGGCGTGCGCGTGCTGCTGACCGATGGGCTCTGGCACGGTGATCCCGGCCCCGTGCTGCAGCGCCTGCTCGTCGGTGCCTCGCGCTTCGTCTGTGTGCAGCTGCTCGATCCGTGGGAGTGGGAGCCTGCTGCCGATGGTGCGGTGACACTGCTCGATTGTGAGTCGGGCGAACGCCGCGAAGTGCAGTTCGACGCGCGCAGCATCGCCGAGTACCGCGAACGTCTGCTGCGCCTGTGCGACGTGCTGCGCACGGCAGTGCTCGGCGGCGGTGGTGTGTACGCGCGCGTCAGCGCCGACGGGCTCGCGGCCATGTGCATGCGCGACCTGCTGCCGGCCGGTGTGCTGGAGCCAGCATGATGTTCACGGCGCCGTTCGGTCTCCTGGCCCTGCTCGCGGTGCCGGCGGTGGTCGTGCTGCATCTCTACCGCCGGCGCCTCGTCGAACGGCGCGTCGCCGGTCTGTTCCTGTTCGTCGGCGAACGCCTCGTCACTGAGGCGGGCCGCACGCGCACGCGCTTGCTGAACACGGCGTCGTTGTGGCTCGAATGTCTGGCCGCGTCAGCGCTCGCGCTGTGGCTCGCGGGCCTCTCGTTCGGAGGTGCGCCGGCCCGGCACGTCGTCTTCGTGCTCGACGACTCGGCGTCGATGGGAGTCGGTGGCACGCTGCTGCGCGCGCGGGCCGAAGTGAGCGCGCGAGCGGCGGATCTCGGTGGCGGCGATCGCGTGACGCTCGTGCGCACGGGGCCACGACCGGTCGTGCTGCTCGGGCCACGCGCGCTGCCGACGGAGGTCGCTGCCGCGCTGCCGAGTTGGCGGCCCGTGCGCACGCGTCACGATCCCCTGCCGACGTTGGACCTCGCGCGCGAACTGGCCGCGGGCGATGGTGAAGTCGTGTTCTGCACGGACGAAGAACCGCCGCCCGGCTGTGCGGACGTGACCGTGCTCGCGTTCGGCGAAGGGGTTCCGAACGGCGCGATCCTCACGGCGGAACGGCTGCCGCGTGTCGATGGTGATGGCGAAGAGCTGCACGTCGCGATCGTCGGCTATGGCGCGATCGCGGTGACGGCGGTCACCGTGTTCGATGGCGCACGGGAACTGCAGCGGCGTCCCGTCGAGCTACGAGAAGGCCACGCCGACGTGGTCCTGCGCCTGCCCACCGGCGTCGATGTCGTGCGCGTGCAGCTCGCGGGCGACGCGATGCCGATCGACGATGTCGCCTGGCTGCTGCCCATTCCCGAGCGCACCGTCGCGGTCTGCGACCTGCTCGATGCGGAGTCGCGCGCGCGCCTGCAGCTGTCGCGCGTCTTCGCTGCCTTGCGCGGCCTCCGTCACGAGAACGATCCACGCACCGCCCAGCTCGTACTCACGGCGGTGCCGGGGCATCTCGGCCCCGGCCAGACCGAGGTCGTATTCGCACCGGGCGATGGCGAACGCGATGCGTGGCGGGGTCCCTTCGTCATCGATCGTGCACACGAGTGGCTTGCGGGCGTGCAGCTCGAGGGTGTCGTGTGGCTCGCGGGGCGTCGTTCCTTGCCGGGGCAGGTGCTCGTCGCGGCCGGCTCGCAGGCGCTCGCGACGGAAGAGTTCGTCGACGCGGGCCGGCGCCTCTGGCTCGACCTCGATGCGACGGGCGGCAACCTCACGCGTTCGCCCGACTGGCCCGTGCTGTTCGCCAACCTGCTCGAGGCGGCGCGCGTCGAGGTGCCAGGCCCCGAGGTGCAGAACGTGCAGGTCGGCGAGGAAGCGCGCTTCCGCCGTTTCATGCTGGCCGGCGCAAGCGATGCGCACGTGTGGCTCCGAGCACCCGACGGCACGCGGCAGCAGGGCGGGGCCGGGCGCACGGTCGGGTTCGTGCTCGAACAGCCGGGCCTGCATACCGTCGTCGGTCAGGACGGGGCGGAGCTGGGTCGGTTCGCCGCGCGCTTCGTCGATCCGAGTGAGTCCGACCTGCGTGGTCTCGTCTCGATGACGCGGTCGCGCACGGTTCCCACCGGCGACGAGACTGCGGGGTCAACGCGCGACACGACGCTCGAGCAGCGGGTCCTCGCCATGCTGTTGCTCGTGCTCGTGCTCGGGGACTGGTGGCTGCTCGGCCGGAGATCGTCGTGATCTCGTTCACCACGCCCGAAGCGTTCCTGCTCGTGCCGCTCGCGGTGCTCGTGCTGCGCCGCCGGCTGTGGCCGCGGCCGTTCGTCGGTGTGCTGCGCGTCGCGTTCCTGCTGCTCGCCATGGCGTTGCTCGCGCAACCGACCTGGCCGGGCGAGGCGGATGGCCGCGACCTCGTGTTCGTGCTCGACCGCTCGCGGTCGATGCCGCCGCACGGTGCTGCGGCTGCGCGCGAACTGGCGACGCAGGTGGCGGAACGAATGCAACCCGGCGACCGCCTCGGCGTCGTCGCCTTCGGCCGCAAGCCCGTGGTTGAACTGGTGCCGCAGGCGCCGTTCACCTGGCCCGCCGAAGCGCGTGCAGTCGACGCCGATGGCAGTGACCTCGCGGCGGCGGTGTCCGCTGCGCTCTCGCTGGTGCCGCCGGGTCGGCACGGTTCGCTCGTCGTCGTCAGCGATGGCGAACACACGGGCGGTGATCTCGATGGAGTGACGCGCGCCGCGCTGCGTGTCGGCGTGCGCATCGACACGCACTTCGTGCCGCGTGCGGTCGGCGCCGACGTGGCGGTGGCGGACGTGCATGCACCGAGTGCGGTCGCCGTGGGCGAACCGTTCGCGGTCGCGGCCATCGTCGTTGCTGGTGCGGCGGGTCCGGCGCACTGGCGTCTGCTCGGCGACGGGGCGCTGCTTCGCGAAGGCGATGTCGACCTGCACGAGGGAAGGAACGTGCTGCAGTTCCGGCGCGCGCTGCCGGAGGCTGGCCTGCATGAGCTCGCCGTCGAGGTCACGCGGCCCGGCGACGCGGTGCCGCAGAACGATCGCGGGCTCGTGGTCGTGCGCGGCGTGGCGCCCGCGCGTGTGTTGTGCATCACGCCGAACGGGCGCGAAGATCGTCTGACGCGTTCGCTGAGCGGGGCCGGACTCGACGTCGTGTGCGTGGCGCCCGGGACGGCGCCCCTTTCGCTGTCCGAACTCGATGCCGTTCGTTGTGTCGTGCTCGAAGACGTGCCGGCCAGCGAACTGCCGGCGGGCGGCATGCGGTCGCTCGCGATGTGGGTGCGAGACCTCGGCGGCGGCCTGCTCATGACGGGCGGCAAGGCGAGCTTCGGCGTCGGCGGCTACCACCATTCGCCGATCGAGGAAGTGCTGCCCGTGACGATGGAGATGCGCGAGCAGCAGCGGCG
>JAYUCN010000764.1:0-3417 GCA_043740335.1 Planctomycetota bacterium | reverse complement strand
CTGCTGATAAGTTTGTCGTAGCCGCCGGTCACAAAACTGCCGGCCACCACGATATCCGTGAACGCGCCGGCGCCGATTTTGATCTCCAACACGCCGCCATCAAAGCCCACCGAGGGGGACGTCTCCAGGTCATAGCTGTTGCGGAAGCTCAGTTGCGCCGAGTCGGATGTCACGCTGAAAGGCGGTGTCACCAAGACATTGTCGCTGGTGCTGCCGATGTCGGGCGCAAAGGCGCTGTTGGGCGGGGTGTCGGTGGTGGCCGTAATCGTACGCCAGGGTGTGGGGATACCGGCACCCTCGGGCCGCACGTCGTAGCGTTCGCTCACGCCCGGCGCGTGCTCATAGCTCGCCATGCGATCCACTTGCACGGGCGGCGCCAACGAAGGCAGTTGGGCGACCGTCGTGGCACCGCGGTGCACGCCGACGGGCGACAGCGCGAAGTGCTGGGTCTCCGGCACCGCACTCCCGAGGGCGGGCTCGTACCGCATCCCTTCCGTACGCAGATGCACGCGATAGTCGGCACCGCCACCGAACAAGCCGTTGCCGTTCGTGGCGGAGCGCAGACCCGAGTTGTGCTTGACCGAGGCGTTCGCGCCAATCGACTGAATCGATGCCGGGGAAGGTTCCTGCGCCGCAAGGGGCAGGGACAAGAGCAGGGGAAGGACGGCAATCGACGTTTTCATCGCGGCACTCCGAAGGGGGAAACGAAGCCAGCGCGACCTTCGGCTGGCTCTCGTTGTGGAGGGCAGCGATCCCATGGTGGCGGTCGTTCGCACTTTCTTCGCGCCCCCTCCCCCGCCAGCTACGGGCTCTGCGTCTTCGTCGCCTTCTGCCGCAGAAACCAGAGCCCGTCCTCGGCGTACTGCTGGTACTCCGGCTTCTTCAGCAGCCGCGTGTCGCGCCACACGATCAGCGGCAGCAGCAACCGCCACAGCCCGCGCACGATCTTCGACTTCATGAACACGTAGAACGCGTTGGTCGCGTGGCTCGCGAAGTAGTGATAGAACTCGCGCTCGATCACTTCGTACCTGGCGCCGAAGAACGCGTCGAGGTCGATGTGCTCACCGAAGAACTGCTTGCCGGCCGGGCTCTCGTGGCGCACGTTCATGTCGTCGCCTTCGATCGGCGGCGGCGGCCCGTCGAGTGTGGTCTGTCCCGTCACTTCCAGATAGAATTCGAGGTCGAAGAGCCGCTTCAGCCAGCGGTGGTTGGCGCAGCGCAGCAGGAAGTCGCGCACCGCGGGCGCCATGCCTTCGTGGTTGGGCTCGACGAACAGCATGAGCCCGCCCGGCTTCAGGTGGTGGGCCACCATGTGGTCGAGCGCCTGCTCGAACGCCGGAAAGTGATGCAGGCTGCCGTGGGACACGAGCAGGTCGACCGGTTGCTCGGGCCGCCACTGCATGACGTCGCCGGCGACGAACTCGCAGAGGTGGGCGACGCCCTGTTCCGCCGCCATGCGTCGCGCGGTCTCGATCTTCTTTGGCGACAGGTCGATGCCGATGCAGCGGATGCCGCGCTTCGCCATCGCATGGCACCACCAGCCGTTGCCGCAGCCGATGTCGAGCAGGCTGTGGATGCGGGCGCGGTTTCTATCGACGAGGCGCAGCGACGTACGCACGCGCGGGGCGATGATGCGTTCGGCGATGGCTGGCACGAACCGCCAGTCGTGCGGCCGCGAGTAGAGGCTGCCGATGTGTTCCTCCTGGAGATCCCAGAACCGCGCCTCGGCTTCGAGCAGCTTCTGCTTGTTCGGATCGGAATCGCTCACGGCTCTGTCGGCGAGTCCGGGCAGGATCCGCGGGACGCGCGCGAGCCTAGGGTTATCCCGGGGTCAGTCAAGTCGAGCTTGCCAACGGCGCCCCCGCCGCCATCATGCTCACGCTGCCACGGCAGGCAGCTCCGGCTCGCGTTCCGCGCGCGCCTGGGCCGCCTCGACCGGGCATTTCGCTTTCCTTCACCTTCCATCCTCGATGGCAACCTCCAAGAAGCCCGCCAAGAAGCTCAATCCCGCCCTCATGCAGCCCGTGCAACCCGACGAAGTGCTGGCTGCGATCGTCGGCAGCAAACCGATCCCGCGCAGCGAGATCACCAAGAAGTTGTGGGACTACATCAAGAAGAACGGCCTGCAGGACAGCAAGGTCCGGACCAACATCAACGCCGACGCTGCCTTGAAGGTCGTGTTCGGCGGCAAGAACAAGGTGACGATGTTCGAGATGACGAAGCTCGTCTCCGCGCACATCAAGAAGATCTGAGCAGCGGCTCACGAGCGCGCCGTTCGCCTCAACGGTTGAACGGCAGCTCCTGCACGGAGTGCAGTCCGCGCTGCAGGCGGAACGCCTTCTCGATCGCGTGCAGCTCCAGCTGCTTGTCACCCCACGCGCCGCGCAGCACCAGCGTGCGGCGTTCCGCGTCGACCATCCTGGCGAAGTCCGCGGGCCGTTGTGGCTCGGGGTCGGCGACCTGCACGGTCTTCGTGCCGCGCTCGCACATCCAGGTCTGCTCGTCGCCGTCGGCGCGCAGCTTCATGCGCACGCTGTTGGCCGCCAGGTCCTCTGCATAGTCGAACCAGTGGACCCGGCCCATCGCCTCGCGCGCCCACGCGGCGCCACCCTTGTCGATGGCGAGGAACTTCCAGCGCGTGGCATCGGCGATCGGCACTTCCACGCCATCGAGCAGCATCGTCTCGACGGTCCAAATGCCGTAGAGCTCGGGCTTGGCGTCCTGCGCGCGATTCGCGATCGCCTGCATGCCTGCGAAGTGCGTCTCGACGAGCGAGCCGATCGCCCACAGCCAGCCGAACACCGCGAGCGGCCACGCGAGCCACGCGCTCTTCACAACCGCGAGATCGACGGGTGAAGACGGTTGGTTGCTGCCAACCAAGGCCCACAGCCGCGTACGGAACGGCAGAAGCAGGAACACCGCGTAGAGCAGCAGGTGCGTCGAGAACAGCTTGACCGGCACGTCGTAGAGCCAGTTGAGTGCGGTGACGTTCGCCATCACGGCGATCGCCACGAGGCAACCGAGCAACGCCGTGCGATGGTGGAAGAGCAGCAGACCGGCCAGCACTTCGCCGAAGGCACCGAAGAGTTCGTACGGCTTCGACGCGGCCATGAAGGTCCACACCATGCCCATCGGCGACGTGTCGCCGACCTCCTGCGTGAGCCGGGACAGGCCGGGCTCACCGAACTGCCCGACGTAGAACTTGTGCAGCCCATTGGACAGCATCCAGAAGGCGAGGTCCCAGCGCGCGAACAAATGCAGCCAGCGACCCAGGCGCGGGTAGCCACCTGGTCGCCGCGCGAGCAACGACCAGATCGCGGTCAGCATGCAGGACAGAACGATGATGCAGGCGAGCCGCACGTGCTCGTGCGCGGTGTCACCGCTGCCCGTGTCCTGATGGATCACCTCGATCTGCAC
>JAYUCN010000763.1:0-3417 GCA_043740335.1 Planctomycetota bacterium | reverse complement strand
CCATGCCGCTGCGGCCGCTCGTGCTGTTCGCGCGCGGGGACCTCGCGGCGCTGTCGCGCAGCCCGGCGGTGGCGGTCGTCGGCAGTCGCACACCGACGCCCTACGGCAGCGACGGTGCTTCGCACCTGGCGGCCGCCTTGGCGCGGGCCGGCACCACGCTATGGAGCGGCCTCGCGCGCGGCATCGACGGCATCGCGCACGCGGCCTGCATCGACGCGAAGGTGCCGACCGTGGCCGTGCTGGCGGGTGGACTCGACCAGATCTACCCGCCCGAGCACGCGCCCTTGGCCGCGCGCATCGAGGCAACTGGAGGCTGCCTGCTCAGCGAACTGCCGCCCGGCCGGCGTGCGCGGCGCGGCCACTTCCCGCGTCGCAACCGTCTGCTCGCGGTCGGGGCCAACGCCGTCGTCGTGGTCGAGGCCAGCCTGACATCCGGGGCGCTGCACACCGCCCGCTTCGCCGCCGAGTGCGGCACCGAAGTGTTTGCGCTGCCAGGCCCGTGGGCCAGCGAACGCAGCCAGGGCTGTCACCGCCTCATCGTCGAAGGTGCCTGCCTCGTCGAAGGGCCGGACGCGCTGCTGCGCACGCTTGGCATCCAAGCTGTGCAGTCCGGTGCTTCTGCGCTGCATCTCGCCCTCTGCGCCGACGAGCAGGCCGTGCTGTCGGGCCTGCGCCCCGGTCCGCGCCCCACCGACCTGCTGCAGCGCGAGAGCGGCCTCGACCGCGCGGCGTTCCTGCGCGCGCTGTTCGCACTGCAGGGGCGCGGCGTCGTCACGCGCGTGCCCGGCGATCTGTGGCGGCAGGACACGCCGCCCACTACCAACCGATGAACAACACTTCGAGCAGCAGCATGGTGCCGACGAGCACCGCCGACCAGCAAGCCCAGCGGACCGTGCGCACGATGGCCGCCCGCAGCGTGGCGCGCGCCGTCGTGTGGTGCTGGCCTGTGACCACGATCGCGATGAGGAACAGCACGGGCAGGTAGATCGCGATGCGGAAGAGGAGGTTCATGCGACTGCCCCCACGCTCTTGCGCAACGGAAACGCGGAGCGTTCCGCGACCGTGAACGCATCCACCATGACGACGAGGTTCATGAGCCCCGCGACCGTGCACAGCACGACGCCGAGGTCCAGATTCGGCGGCGCGCCAGCCATGCGCATCGGGCCCGTGACGAGGGCTGCGAACAGCGAACCGCCGCCGAACAGGTTCTGGCCGATCCACCAGACCGAAGCATTGCCGCGATCGACGGCGTGGCCCTGCGCGAACAGCAGTCCCATCGCGAACACGATGACGACGGCGGCGCCGAGCAGCATGCCCTTGTCCTTCTGCCCCGCGCGCGCATGGCCGAGGCCGGGCACGAGCCAGGACAGTCCCGCGCACAGAGCCGGATTGGCGATGGGCCGCGGCGGTGTCTCGCCACCGTCGCGGGCGAGGCGCAGTTCCCAGTGCGCCGCCGCCGACCAGAACGCGGCGAGCATGCCCGATGCCCCCGTGAGGAAGCCGCCGAGGTGCTCGAAGTCGCGCGGCATGCGCCACAGACGTTCGCCGGTGGCAGTGCCGTCGAAGCACAGGATCGCGCCGAGTGCGTTGGCGGGGAAGTTGAGCACTTCGGGCAGCGTGATCGGCAGGCCGAAGCGCGCCGCCGCGTTCAGCACGGCCGAGCTGTTGTCCGGCGTCACGAGCGCCCAGTAGAAGAGCCGTTCGCGCACGAACACCCAGCCGACGAAGAAGAGCACGAAGCAACTGGCGAACGCGACGGCCGCGCGCTGCTTCTGACCGAGTTGGAACTGCAGGAGTCCCGGTACGAAGCCGAGCAGGAAGGGTCCCCAGCCGAGGCCTCGGGCCGGATCGCTGGCGGTTCGGGTCACCATGGAGGGGCGAGAGGTTACCGGACCGTGGCCCGTGGTCGAGGTTTTGGTCGCGGCGACAGTCATCGGCAACCCGTCGGACAGGTCGTCTCTCTACTGCGGATCGCCGACGTACACGAACGCGGCCCAGTAGTACGGACTGGGATTCTGCTTGCGCAGCGCCCGCTTCGCCTCGGTCAGCGCGAGCAGCCGGTCGGGCTTGTCGCCTTGCGCGCGCAGGCGCGAATGGAAATCCGCCATGAGTCTGGCCGTGGTCTGGTCGGCGACCATCCACTGCGTCGCGACCACCGAGCTGGCGCCGGCGTAGAGGAAGCCGATCGGCAGCGCACTCGGCGCCTCGTCGCGGATCTGCGGTCCGATCTGTGTGCGGCAGGCCGAGAGCACGACCATGCTGCAGTTGCAGAGGCGACCGCCCCACCGCCCCGTCAGGTCCGTGAGTTTGAGGAACCCGTCGTCGACGGCAGACGGTGTCGCGGGCGTGCTGAGAGCGAGCGCGCTGAAACTGGCCGCCTCGGTCTCGTCGGCGAGACCGTGCGTCGCGATGTGCAGATACCGAGCCTTCGGGGCGAGTTCGAAGACGGCCGCTTCGGTCGCTTCCGCGCCGAGCAACTTGCGAACACGCGGTGTCGTGGTGTTCGCAGCGAAGACCTTGGCGATCGCCTCGACTTCGTCGCGCGTGCCCGGCAACGGCGGCAGGCTGGCGAAGGGACCGAGGCCGCCGCCGCGTTCGAGCGACTGCAGTTGTTCGGCGAGGCTCTGGCCATAGCCCGTTGCCCAAGCCGCGCGCGCCGAACCCTGGCCGATGCGCACACCGAGCTGACCAGGTGCCGCCGCGAGCAGGCTCTCCTTGCCGTCGCGCAGCACGCGCAGCGCGATCGACCCGGCCGGCCGCGCGCCGCTCGTGATCGCGTCGTTGACGGCACGCATCGCTGCACGGAGCGCCACGTCGTCGGTCACGGTCTGGTCGTCGTACGTGAGCAACACGTCGCGGGCCTGCAGTCCCAGGCGCGCCGCCTCGGAACCGATGGCGACACTGTCGACGAGGGCGCCGCGGTCGGGAACCGTCTCGTCGCCCGCATGAAACACCGGGTCGCCGATGGCGAGCACCTCGAGTTCGGCAGGCACGGCTCGTTCGACGCTGTGCCGCTGGCGCAACCAGCGCAGCACGGAGCCCGAGGCGACGTAGGCGATCGGCGGGCCGTCGTCGAGCCATCGCCGCCGCTCGCCGTCGCGCTCGTCGACGATCAGGGTCTCGAGCGGGAGGCGGTGCAGCGCGCCGTCGGGCACGACGAACACGCGCTTGCTGGCCCGTGCGCGCCGCCACACGGAATCCGGCAGGATGCTCTGCGCGATGGCCCGCTCATCGACCGACGTGCGTTCCCCTTCCTTCACCCCGAGTTCGCGACGCTCGGCGGCGCTGATCATGTCGAGGCGCAGGCTCTCGACGGCCTGCGCCGTGCCCTTGCGCGTTGCCGGGATGGCGACGATGTCGATCGGGCTGCCGCTCGGAGGCACGACGAACAGGTGGCTCTCCTCCTTGTCCAGGGCC
>JAYUCN010000762.1:0-3418 GCA_043740335.1 Planctomycetota bacterium | reverse complement strand
ATCGCACTGCCCTGGAGCGCATCCAGTCGATCCTGGCCGATGTGTTGGCCTGAGCCCGGCTGGGCTAGTCTGACTGGCCGGAGCCTCGTTCTGCGGCGTCGATGCGGTAGTGCCTATGGCGCGTCACCTACGAGCCGTCGCCAAGCTGGTTGATACTGTTCGCGCAGCCTTCGCGCCGTGTACTCGACGAACTGCGGCACGAGTCGCGTGGCCACGGGGCCGATTGCACCTTTGTGCAAGGCCCGACCGTCGAGGTGGGTGACGGGCGCGATATCGCGCAGCGAACTGCACAGGAACACTTCCTCCGCCTCTTGCAGGTCCGACGCGGTCAGCGGCTGTTCTGCCACGCGTTCACCGCAACCCGGCAGGAACTCGAGCAGCAGGGCGCGGGTCACGCCGGCGAGAATGCCGGCGTCGAGGGGCGGCGTGCACCAGACGCCGCCAACGCGTGCGAACAGGTTGGACGTCGACGCCTCGGTGACGAAGCCCGCACCATTCAGCATGACACAGTCCGTGGCACCCTGCTCCTTCGCCTCGGCCAAGCCGAGCACATTGTTGAGGTAGTTGCCGCTCTTCGTCGCGGGGTCGAGGGCACGCCGGTCGTTGCGCAGCCGGTTCACGATCCAGAGGCGCGCGGGCTTGCCCGACAGCGCTGGCAGCGGGCGCACCATCACGATCCAGCACGGCGGACCCGAGGCGTAGGCCAGATCGATGTTGGGAGCTTCGCCGACGCCGCGCGTGACGATGAGCCGCACGTAGCTGTCACCGAACGCCGCCGCCGCCAGCGTCGTCTTGATGCGCCGTGCGATCGTCGCCTCGTCGAGGTCGAGCCGGAGTTGGATCGCGGCGGCTGAGACGCACAGCCGCGCCCAGTGCTCGGGCCAGGCGAACGGCACGTCGCCCGACGTCCTCACCACTTCGTAGCAGGAATCGCCGAACAGGAACCCCCGATCGAGCACGGGGATGTGCGCGTCGGCTTCGGCGACGATGCGACCATCGACATTGCAAAGACTCGTCATCGGGGCGCGGATGGTAAGCTCGCGGGCCTGCATGTGCGGCTTCATCTCCATCTTCGGCCCTCCCGAATCGAACGCGATCCACGACGTGCTGACTGGGCTGCTGGCGGTCCAGCATCGCGGCCAGGATGCGGCGGGTGTCGTCACCTTCCGGGACCGGTTCCAGGCCAAGAAGGGCCTCGGGCTCGTGCGTGAGGTCTTCCAGGACAAGCACCTGCAGCGCCTGCGCGGCCACCTCGCCGTCGGCCATGTGCGCTATCCGACCGTTGGCCTCGGCGAGGACACCGACGTGCAGCCGTTCTGGCTCGACTATCCGGTCGGCGTCGCGATGGCGCACAACGGCAACGTCACGAACTTCCACGAGCTGCGGCGCAGTTACTTCGGCCAGCGCAACATCCACCTCGGCAGCAACTGCGATCTCGAGGTCGAGCTCTATGTCTTCGCCGACGCGCTCATGCGCCGCCTGGCCGATCCGGTGACGGTCGACGACGTCAAAGTTGCCGTGAAAGAGGTCTTCGATCGTGTGAAGGGCGCCTACTCGGTGGTCGGCATCACGAGCGAAGGCATGTATGCGTTCCGCGATCCATACGGCATCAAGCCGATCATCTTCGGCAAGAAGGTCACTCCCGACGGCACCTGGTACGCGGTTGCGAGCGAGTCCGTCGTGCTCGACGTCTCCGGCTACGAGGTCGTGCGCAACCTGAAGGCCGGCGAGATGCTCTGGATCGGCGCGGACCGTGTGCCGCACTTGGTGCAGGTCGGCAACAAGCCGCACCGGCCGTGCATCTTCGAGTACGTCTACTTTGCGCGGCCCGACACCTTCCTCGACGAGACGTCGGTCTACGAGGCGCGCATGGAACTCGGCCGGCGCATCGGCCGCGCCTTTGCGAAGACGGGCCTCCGTGCCGACGTGGTCATCCCGGTGCCGGAGTCGGCGCGCACGGCGGGGCAGACGATGGCCGAGGAGCTCGGGCTGCCGTGCCGCGAAGGGTTCGTGAAGAACCGCTACGTCGGCCGCACGTTCATCATGCCGAACGACAAGGCGCGCCGCGATTCGATCCGCGCCAAGCTCAATCCGATCCGCGCCGAGTTCGAGGGCAAACGCGTCATCATCCTCGACGACTCGATCGTGCGCGGCCACACGAGCCGGCAGATCGTCAAGATCGCGCGCGAGATGGGTGCCGAGAAGATCTATCTCGCGTCGTATTCACCGCCGCTCACGTTCCCGTGCCTGTATGGCATCGACATGTCGACGAAACGCGAGTTCATAGCGAGGGGCCGGACCAACGAGGAGATTGCGAAGGAACTCGGCGCTGATTTCGTGCTGTATCAGACCATCGAAGAAATGGTGGACGCGGTGCGCACGGCGGGCAATGGCAAGCTCGAGTTCTGCAAGGCGTGTTTCGAGGGCGTCTATCCGACTGGCGACATCACTGAGCAGATGATCAGTGACATCGAGCAGGATCGTCTCGCCGCGGGCAAGGTCTGAGCGGTCGGCGGGTTCAGCGGGGCTGTTTCTTCACGCGGCCGCGCAAGCGCGGTACGAGCAGCAGCGCCTCGCGCGCGACCTTGCCGTCCATCTTCGACTTGCCGACGCGGCGGTCGACGAAGTGGATCGGGATCTCGTGCACGCGGCAGCCTGCACGCACGGTGCGGAACGCCATCTCGATCTGGAACGCGTAGCCCTGCGCCGACACGGCGGCGAGGTCGAGCTTGCGCAGAGCCTCGGTGTGGAAGCAGCGGAAGCCCGCCGTGTTGTCGCGGATGCCGGTGCCGAGGATCAGACGCGCATAGAGGTTGGCGCCGCGCGACAGGAGACGGCGCTTGAAGTCCCAGCCGACCGTGCAGCCACCGGGCACGTAGCGGCTGCCGATCACGAGGTCGGCGCCGGTCGAGGCATGCACGAGGCGCGGCAGATCCCACGGCGCGTGGCTGAAGTCAGCGTCCATTTCACAGACACGTTCGTAGCCGCGTTCCATCGCGAAGCGGAAGCCGGCGAGGTAGGCGGTGCCGAGGCCTTGTTTGCTCTGGCGGTGCAGCACGTGGATGCGCGGGTCGGCGGCGGCGAGGCTGTCGGCGATCGCACCGGTGCCGTCCGGCGAACCGTCGTCGACGACGAGGATGTCGGTGTCGAGGTAGGTGTGGATCGCGCGCACGATCGGCTCGAGGTTCTCCTTCTCGTTGTAGGTCGGGATGACGACGAGCGTGCGCCAGGGGACCTGGTGGGGACGCGAGGGAACGGGGCCGCGATGTTCGGCGATGGCATAGGTCGCGGCGGCGCGCGCCGCGATTTCGTCCTGGCCGTCGAGCACGACGATGCAGGAGCTGTCGGTACCGTCCCGCACTTTCGCCTCGGCGGTGGCGAAGTCGGGCACGACGACGAGGCGCGGTGGGAGGGTGCG
>JAYUCN010000761.1:0-3420 GCA_043740335.1 Planctomycetota bacterium | reverse complement strand
CGGCCGGCAGCAGCCCGACGAAGCTCGCGTTGCGCACACTGACCGAACCACGGCCGGGGATGCCGATCATGCTGGCCGCTGTACCGGTCTTGCCCGCGACGACGCCGTGCAGATCGATCCCCAGTTCCTTCAACATGCGGGCGTGCAGGTGGGAGCCCGTCGCATGGGGATCGTTGCTCACGACGTCGACCATCGCCGCCAAGATCGCGTCTTTGACATCGGGCCGGAAGCGCGCTCCCGTGGCCGGACCTGCGGGTGCCTCATACCACTCGCCACCGAGGTCGACGCCGCGACACAGGCGCAGTTCGGCGCCAGCACCGCGGAAGAGGCGCAGGTAGGCGCGCGCGATGTGCATGACCGTGGCCTGCAGCTCGTAGCCGAAGCTGAACGAGATCGCGCTGTTGGCACGGAACGAGCGCATAGGCGTCTTGCTGTCGAAGGAACTCCGGTTCGTACCGCCCTTGCGCTCGTGCGGCAGCTGCAGCTGCAGCGACGTGCCGAAGCCGTAGAAACGCATGTAGTCTCGCCATTGGTCGCGACTGAGGCCGAGCCCGACGTACGACGCGCCGATGTTGCTGCTGTTGACGAGGATGCCGTGCGGCGTGAGCTCCGCGCAGTCGTGGTCGTCGCGCACGGGCTTGGCCCGGCCCAACGACCCGATGAGTTGCCGATACGTGGCGCTGCCCGATGCACAGTCGTAGACGTGCGACCAGTCGACGGTGCCGGCCTCGAGCGCGTAGGCGAAGACGAGGGGCTTCACGATCGAACCGGGCTCGTAGAGGCTCTGGTAGGGCGTGAAGGAAGCAGCCTGCGGCGACTTTTCGTCGCGGTGCCACGACGCGGCGGCGAGCACGTCGCCGGTCGCCATCTCGACGAGCACGAGCGCCCCCCACTGCGGGATCGTCACGGCGCCTTCGCGCGCTCCCTCTTCGGCCTGCGTCGTGAGTTCGCGCACGGCGGCCCGCTGGAGCTCGATGTCGATCGTCGCGTGCAGCACGTTCGCCATGGGCACGTCCGCGAGCGGCGCCACGAAGTAGGCATGGCCGGTGCCGTCCTTGAGGAAGTTGCGCACCTGGGTGGCGGCGGGCGCGAGCGCCACGAACGACTCGAGCCCGCAGACGCCGAACGTCTGCACCTTCGGCGTGTCACCGGGCAAGGCCTCCCACCTCGTGTCGACGTGGCCGACGAGCCCGAAGGTCAGGTCGCGATCGGGGTAGGACCGGTCGAAGGAGCGCAGGAAGTGCAGCGTGACCGTCTGGTGCCGGCGCTGCTCGGGAAACGCGCGCAGCGACTCGACGACCGACAGCACGTCGACGCCATTGGCGACGAGCACGTCGGCGGAACGTGGGTGGTGCTCGGGCAACTCGCCCACGGCCGGAAGTGCTTCGGTCTGGAACGCTGCGGCGAAGTGCCGAGCCAGACGCTCGGCATGTCGGCGCCGCGATTCGGCGCGGTCGGCGAGCTCGGGGTCGTTCACCAGTGCCTGCGCCAGGTCAAAGGCGAGTTGCGCCAGATAGGCGCGAAAGGCCTCGACGTCCTTCTGGTACTTTTGCGGCACGCTCACGCGCGCTCGCACGTCGTACGTCTCGCGGTCGATGGCGAGCACGCTGCCGTTGCGATCGACGATCGTGCCCCGTGGCTGTGGCACGGGCTCAGTACGCCGTGACTGACGATCCGCAGTCGATGGCACGAGCCGCAGCGGTGCCTGCCCAGCGCGTGCGATCTCGCCCTTCTGGACCACCTGGAGCCAGCCGAGCCAGCCAGCCAGGAACACTGGCACCGCACCCAGGGCACCGAAGGCAAAGCGGACCCTGGCTCGTTCGCCTGGCTTCACTGCAACCACTCCTGCCGGCGCGCGGCCTCGTCTCGCAAGTGCCCCCAGTGCGCCGTGGCGAGCCGTTCGAGGGAAGCTTCTTCGAGCCGGTTCACCGACAACCGTCGCAACTCGACGATGCGGTCCTGGATGTCGCGATAGGTCAACTCCACGGCGTGACGGTAGTGGGCGTTCTCGGCGCGGATCGCCGCCGTGCCGATCGCGAGCGCCACCGCCAGCGCGAACAGCAAGCCCGCCAGCAACCACCTCATGCCGCGTCCTCCCGACGGATACCACACCGCAGCTTGGCGCTGCGGGCGCGCGGGTTTCTGCGCACTTCGTCGAGCGAGGCCTCGATCGGCTTCCTGGTGACCACCTCGCAGTGGGCGCGCAGGAAGTGCTTGACGATGCGGTCCTCGATCGAATGGAACGAGATCACCGCGAGCCGGCCGCCCGAGGCCAGGCAATCGACGGCGGCGGCGAGTCCCCGCTGGAGTTCCCCGAGTTCGTCGTTCACGGCCATGCGGATCGCCTGGAACGTGCGCGTCGCCGGGTGGATGCGGCCATGGCGCGCCGGGGCCGGCAGCGCCTCGACGACGAGGTCTGCAAGTTGCGTGGTTCGCACGATCGGCGCCCGCCGCCTCGCCTCGACGAGCCGTCGCGCGATGCGGCGGCTGTAACGCTCCTCGCCGAACTGGAAGATCGTGTCCGCCAGCGCCGGTTCAGCCACGGACGCGAGCCAATCGGCCGCCGTCATCGGCGCCGAGCTGTCCATGCGCATGTCGAGAGGCCCATCGGCCATGAACGAAAACCCCCGCTCGGGACGATCCAGCTGCAGCGAACTCACGCCAAGGTCGAGCAACACGCGATCGCAGCGGGACTGACCGGTCGCCGCCAACGCCTGCGCCATGCTCGAGTGTGGAAGATGGTGCAGCGAGACCCTGGCCCCGGCGCCGGCCGCCGCGGCATCGGCCAGAGCCGCCCGCGCCGAGCCCAGGATCTCGCTGTCCCGATCGAGCCCCACCAGCAACCCGGACGGACCGATGGCTTGCACGATTGCCCTCGCGTGCCCACCGGCTCCGACCGTACCATCGACGACCACGAGTCCATCACGGAGATCGAGGACCGTCATCGTCTCGCGCAGCAGCACTGGCTGGTGCACGGGTTGCCTGGACCCGCGCCCACCCTCACTGCTACCGTTCGTGCCCGTCTCGTCCATGCGCTACTTCCCTTGACCACCCGACAGCAGTCGCAGAACGCGCACCCTGACCGCAGGTGCGCCGGCACGCCTCGCCCAATGCGATCAGGACTCGCTCATGGGCGTCGATGGCTTGGTAGGACCGACCAAACTGGCAAAGAGCATCTCTTCCTCGGGACTCGCTTCGATCAGCGCCGTGTCGAGGTTGTGCGGCGACCAGATCTCGGTGACCCGGCCCGTCCCAACCAGGACGACAGGCTGGCTCGCTGCGAGCCCCGCGTACTTGAGCAACGGCTCGGGGATGCGAATCCGTCGATTGCCGTCAGGCACGACCTCCTCCGAGTGACCGAGAAACCGTCGGCACAGCGCGCGGTGGGCGCGGCTGCCAGGTACGGCCCGACCGATGCGG
>JAYUCN010000760.1:0-8310 GCA_043740335.1 Planctomycetota bacterium | reverse complement strand
CGGACCTTGCCCATGCCTGCCAACCTCGATTCGGTCAGCCTCCTCCATGAGCTGGCTCCCGCGAGCGAGAGCGTCGATACTGACACTCGCGCCCGTCCGTTCCCTTCCCTCGCCGACGCCTGGGAGACCGGCGCCTTCGGGCAGTTGCGCGGGCGGTCGGCGCCCATGCTCAAGCTGTATGGCCACATCGAGCGGGTCGCGCCCACGGGGGCCACGGTGTTGCTCGCGGGCGAGACGGGGACCGGCAAGGAGGTCGTGGCGCGCACGATCCACGATCGCAGCGACCGTCGCCACGAGGCGTTCATCGCCCTCAACTGCGGCGCCATCTCGGCCAGCCTTGTCGAGAGCGAACTGTTCGGCCACGAGCAGGGCAGCTTCACGGGGGCGAACCGCAGACACAACGGGGTGTTCGCGCAAGCCGACAAGGGGACCCTGTTCCTCGACGAGATCACCGAGATGTCGCTCGACCTGCAGGTGAAGTTGCTGCGCGTGCTCGAGACCGGGTGCTTCAATCGCATCGGTGGCGAGAAGCAGGTGCAGACCAATGCGCGCGTCATCGCTGCCGCCAATCGCCCGCCCGAGGAAGCGGTGCGCGACGGCAAGCTGCGCGAGGACCTGTTCTACCGGCTCCGCGTGTTCCCCATCTCGCTGCCGCCGCTGCGCTGCCGCGACACCGACATCGAGCTCCTGGCCAACTACTTCCTGGAACTCCTCAACCGGCAGGCGGGCACCAACAAGCGGTTCACCGCCCTGGCCATCGGCCGCCTGAAGGCCCATGCCTGGCCAGGCAACGTGCGCGACCTGAAGCACTTCGTGCATCAGGCGTTCATCCTCGCCGATGGGGACATCGATGCCGAATCGCTGCTGTCGCCGGAACCGTCCCTCGGCGGCAGTGACCGCATCGAGATCCGTGTCGGCAGTTCCATCGCGGCGGCCGAGAAGCAACTGATCACGGCGACCATGGACCGGTTCTGTGGCCACAAGCACACGGTGGCGAAGGTGCTCGGGATCAGTCTCAAGACCCTGTACAGCCGACTCAACGTGTACGAGGCCTGCAGCCCGGCGAGCTGCTGAGAGACCACGGTGATGAAAGGCTCAGGCCTCACGTCACCGACGGACGATTCTACCGACAAGATGCGAACAGCGGAGCGATCTGGGCGAACGTCCCCGCGGCGCATGTCTGGTCTCCCTGCTCCCTGCGTCACTACTGCCATGATCACCGGTGCACGAACGACAGGGCCGGATCGACGCTCGGGCGGGCCATTGCCCTACATCTGCTTCCCCGTGATCGCACGTTCCCGAGCGGGCCGCCGTAGACGCTCGCGTTCCGTCGGGTGCCGTCGATGAGCATCACGATCGAGCCGCACGCGCCGAAACGGAGCGCGGCAGTCGCGGAGTTCAACGACCGCATGCGCAAGGGTGGCTCCCGGGGCGGCTTCTACGTCGACCCCGAGCCCACGTGGTTGCACCGGCGATCCGGCGCGCGCGTGTGGCGCGAGTACTACGTCGCGGTCCAGGACGACGAGGCCGTGCGTGGCGCCTATGCGCTCAAGCCGCAGGAGTGGATGATCCACGGTCGGACGCACCTGGTCAGCGACTGGCAGGGGCCGTTCTCCGAAGGTGCGGTGGACCCTCGCTACGGCACGCTGGCGTTGCGCCTCTTGCGCGACATGGTGCAGAAGCAGCCGCTGCTCTACAGCTACGGGCACGGCGGCAACGACCAGGCGGTCGTGCAGCTCCTGCACCGGGTCGGCTGGCTCGTGCATCCCGTGCCGTTCTGCCTGCGCATTCTGCGACCGACGCGGTTCCTGCACCGCAACCGGTTCCTGCGGCGCAGCCGCGGCCGGCGTCTCCTGCTCGATCTGCTCGCCTGGTCGGGACTCGGCGCCGTCGGCTTGCACGGCCTGCACCTTGCCCTGCGTCTCCGCTCGCGGCACCGGTCGCGCGTGGTTGGCATCGTCGAACCGCGCTTCGGGGCGTGGGCGGACGACCTGTGGGGGCGCTGTGCGAAGCACTACGCGTGTCTCGCCAACCGCGACCAGGACATGATGAACACTCTGGTGCCCGAGGGCGGCTGGCCGCGGGCGACGCGTCTGCGGGTCGAACGCGACGGTGCGACGATCGGCTGGGCGCTGGTGATGGCTGCGCAGATGCACGGCGACCCGCGCTTCGGCGATCTGCACGTCGGTCTCGTTGTCGATTCGTTCGGTCTGCCGGCGGACGCGGCAGACGTCGTGAACGCCGCGGTGCAGCACCTCGCGGGCATGGACGTGGACATGATCTACGCCAACCAGTCTCACCCCGCGTGGATCGAGGCGTTCGCGAGCACCGGCTTCCTGATCCTGCGTGACCGGCGCGTGTTCGTGGCGGCGCCGGCGCTGCAGGACCTGCTGGCGCCCTGGCCCGCGACGAAGCAGGGCCTGCACCTGACCAACCTGGACGGGCACGGCCCGTTCGGCTTCCCATGAGGGCACAGGCATGCATCAGGTGAACGAGCTGGCGACCTGCCTGAGCCGCGTCTCGGTTGCGAAGGCCTGGGACGTCGAGCGCGCCTTCGACTGGCCCGAGCGGCTGGACCCTGGGCGGTGGTGCATGAGCCCCGAGCTCCTGAGTCTGTACGGGACGGAGCTGTGGGACGGTCTCTCGGAGCCGCAGCGGCGCGAGCTGAGCTTCTACGAAGTCGTGAACTTCTTCAGCCTCGTGCTGCAGGGCGAACGGCCGCTCGTGCAGGGGCTCGCGCAGCGCCTCTACTCCAGGCACGCGAGCGCCGAGATCACAGGCTACCTGCACCACTTCATCGACGAAGAGAACAAGCACATGGCGATGTTCGGGCGGTTCTGCACCCGCTACGCGGGCAAGATCTACCCGGACAAGAAGATCGCACTCGAACAGGACTACGCGCCGGGCGAGGAGGAGGTCGTCTTCTTCTGCAAGGTGCTCGTCGTCGAGGAGCTGGGGGACTTCTACAACCGCCGCATGCTGCGCGACACGCGCATCGAGCCGATCGTGCGCGAGCTGAACCGCGTGCACCACCAGGACGAGGCGCGCCACCTGGCCTTCGGTCGCGCCCACCTGCGTGAGCTGTTCCAGCGCTGGTCGCCGCCATGGCCACCACACACGTTGAAGGAGCTGCGCGAGTGGCTGTGCGACTACCTGCGCGTGTCCTGGGGCGACTTCTACAACCCCATGATGTACGCGGACGCCGGGTTCGCGGACGCCTTCGAGGTGCGCCGCGCGGCGCTGGCGGCGCCAGTCTGCGTGGCGCACCGTCGGCTCGCGTCGGCGCGGCTCGTCAAACTACTGACCACGTTCGGCATCCTGGAGCAGGAGCCCGGGCTGTGAAGAGCGAGCACGAGATCCGTCGGCTGTTGCGGCAGTGGATCGTGCAGCACAGCAAGCAGGACGTCGCCGCCCAGGACTTCGACGACGCGACGCCGATCCTGGAGAACGGCCTGCTGTCGTCGCTGGAGGTCGCCGAGCTGGTGCTCTTCCTCGAGCACCTGCTCGGTGCGGAGATTCCGCTCGCCGACCTCGAGGCCGACGTGTTCCACAGCGTCGATGCGCTGTGGCAGAGGCTGTTCGCGCCGCAGCGTCGGCCCGCCCACGACCAGAAGCGCGTGCTCAGGACGGAATGATGCCGTCGCCCGTGCGAACGCTGCGTTCGGGTTTCCTGCGCGCGCTGGAGCGGTTCCCCGACCGTCCGGCCGTTTGCCTCGGCGACGCGCAGCGCAGCTACCGCGAGTTGCACACCCTGGCGGCGCGCATCGCCGCGACGCTGCAGTGCCACCTGCCGCATGCGGAGCCGCGCTTCACCGCGGTGCTCGGCCAGGCCTCGTTCACCGCGTTCGCCGGGGTGCTGGCGGCGCTCTTGCGGGGGCATGGCTACGTGCCGCTGGATCCCGCGTACCCGGCTGCGCGAACGCGCGACATGCTGCGCCGGTCGGAGGCGGCCGGGCTCGTCGTCGGGCCGGACGGGCTCGCCCTGATGCCCGCTCTGCTCGACGAAGCGTCAGCAGCCATGGTCGTCGTGTTGCCCGAGACCGCGGACGTGACAGCCCTGGCGCGGCGATGGCCCGGCCACCGGTTCATCGGCGCTGACGACCTCGCAGATGCCGCCACGGCGCGGCTCGAGCCGGTCGATCCCGGCGACGTCGCCTACCTGCTGTTCACGTCCGGCAGCACGGGGCAGCCCAAGGGCGTGCTGGTCGCCCAGCGCACCGTGACGCACTTCGTCGACTGCGTCGTCGACCGCTATGGCGTCACGGAGCAAGACCGGTTCTCGCACACGTTCAGCTTGTGCTTCGACCTCAGCGTGTTCGACCTGTTCGTCGCCTGGGAGCGCGGCGCCTGTGTCGTCTGCCCGACCGCGGCCGAGAAGCTGTTCCCCGCGGAGTACATCGGCCGGCACCGCATCAGCATCTGGTTCTCGGTGCCGTCCACGGCGGTCGTGATGCAGAAGCTGCGCAAGCTCGGCCCGGACAGCCAGCCGAGCCTGCGCTGGAGCTTGTTCTGCGGCGAGGGCCTGCCGGCGAAGGTGGCGCGCGCCTGGCAGTGTGCGGCCCCCGGCGCGATCATCGAGAACCTGTATGGACCCACCGAGTTGACGATCGCGTGCACGTACTATCGCTGGCGCGGCGACGACTCGCTGCCCGAATGCGAACTTGGCCTGGTGCCGATCGGCGAACCGTTCCCGGGCATGGAGACGCTGGTCGTCGACGAGGCGCTGGAGGCCGTGTCCAGCGGACAGGCCGGCGAGTTGCTGATGAGCGGTCCGCAGCTCGGTCTCGGCTACTGGCGCGACGGCGAGCGGACGCAAGCTGCGTTCGTCGTGCCGCCCGGCCGCGATCGCGTGTACTACCGCACCGGCGACCGCGTGCGCCGGACACCGGGCCCGGGCCTGGTGTTCCTGGGCAGGATCGACGACCAGCTGAAGATCCGGGGCTACCGCGTCGAGCCCGGCGAGATCGAAGCCGTCGTGCGGCAGGAGGCCGGTGTCGAGATCGCGGTGGCGGTCGGCCATCCGCGCACCGCGAGCGGTGCCGACGGCATCGTCGTGTTCGTCAGCGAGCCGCTGGTCGCGCCCGACGAGATGCAGCAACGCCTGCGGCAGCGGCTGCCGCCCTGGATGCAGCCGAAGGAGATCTGCCACGTGCCGAGCTTCCCGCTCAACAGCAACGGCAAGATCGACCGCCGCGCCCTGCTGGCGCAGCTCGAGGCGCGGGTGCTGGCGGACCGCTGAGGCGCTTGCAACCTCCGCGTCGCTGCCCCTTGTGCGGGCCTTCGTTGCTGGCTCAGCCGACCTCACGCGCCGCTGCCTGCTGTCGCAGCAGGGTCGGCGCGACGAGCTTCTGGATCTGCTCGCGCGCCGCGGCAAGCGTGGTCGTGAACACGCACGGGCCCGTCATCCGCATGCTGCGCAGGCCGTTGTCCGGTTCCAGGTCGCTGCCCCACAACCCGATCACGATCTCCAGCGCCGGGAAGCGTGCGCGCAGACGCTTTGCCAGATAGCGGGCCTGCACGAGCCCGGAGGGCGGCAAGGCCGAAATGCAGACGATGTCGGAACGATGCTCGTCGACGCGTTCGGCCTTCTCGCTCGCCAGCGCATCGACCGAGGCGACCTGGCATGGGATGCCGACGTTGCCGAGCGCAGTACAGAGCATGAGCCCGACGATCTGATCCAGCTCGTTCTTGGCGGGGATGCAGAGCACGCGCAACGAAGCCGCCGCGGGGCTCGGTGCTTCGCGCGGGGGCTCTCCAGGGGTCGGGCTCGCCAGTTCCTTCGCGTGCATCACCCGGCTCTGCTCCCCGAGATCCTCGATCAGCTCGCGCATCGCGCGCTCGATGAACTGTTCGCGGAAGTCCTGCAGGGCGCCGTGATGGCGGTCGAACTCCGCCATGCCGAGGGCCGGGATCAGGATCGTGTCACAGACCTGCGCGAACGACTTCTGCTCGGCGAGCGCGCGTTCGGTGATGTCGCTCAGCGCGTTCTGATCCATGGCGAGCAGGCGTTGATAGATCCGCACGCTGGGATCGATGCTCGACTCTTCGCCGAGCAGCACATGCAGGAAATGCAATTGCGGAACGTGCTTGCCGATCACCACCAGGGCCACGGTCAGGGGCATCGCGAGTACCATGCCGACCGGGCCCCAGAGCCAGGCCCAGAAGATCGCGGAGGCGATCACGGCGAGCGCCGAGACACCGGCACTGCTGCCATAGAGCCAGGGCTCCAGCACGTTGTTGCTCAGCAGCTCGATGGCCATCAGAAACCCGGCCACCAGCAGTGGTCGCTCCCAGCCGTCGAATACAGCCAGCGAAAGGGCAATCGGTATCACCGCAGCGGCGATCGGCCCAAGGTAGGGGACGAATCGCAGCAGGGTTGCCAGGATGCCCCAGATCAGCGCATTGGGCACGCCGAAGCAGAACAGCCCGAGTCCCACCACGGTTCCGTGCACGATGTTGAGGAGTGCCTGCATCCTCAGATACTTGCTGACGCGCGTGGTGATCTCGCTCATTGCCTGCGTGGTCAGGTTCACGTGGCCATCGCCGATGAGGTGCACGATGCGATCGCGCAGGTCGCCGCGTTGCAGCAACAGGAACGTCACGATCAGGAGGACGATGCCGAGCGTGCCGAGCGGGCCGAACAGGAAGCCCAGACTGTGCGTGAACGCCTCGATGTCGCTGGACGCCGGGGCCACGACCCGGACGTTCTGGGGTTGGTTCGTGGGCGTCTGCGACGGCTGCGCGGGCGTCTCGATCCCCGCTGCGAGTTCCTTCACTGCATCGCTGGCCTTCTCGATCATTCCGCCGCGCAGCGATCCGACCTTCTCGAAGATCTGCGCCTTGTAATCCGGCAGCCGCGTCACCAGGTCGGTGACCTGCTGGGTGAGGAACCACGCCGTGACGCCGAGGATCGCACAGGTCAGCGTGATGACGATCACGACTGCGGCGACCCGGCCGAGCCGCCAGCGTTCGAGCCACGCAATGGGGGTCGCGAGCGTGGGCGCCATCAGGAACGCGAGTGCGAACGGGATCAGCAGCTCGCGCGCGAAGTAGAGCCCCGCGATCAGAACGAAGATCGTGGCCACCGTGGGCCTGCGTCCTGGCTGCTGAAGGTCGAGCGGTTCCACTGAGGGCGGACCAGAGCGCGGGCGGGAGCGGGGATCGCCTGGTTCAGGCGCGACTCGTCCGTGGACCGAAGGCCGCAATCATCGCCCCGACGATGATTGCCACGGCGCCGCCGACGATGTACCAGGTGGTCTTGTCGGTGTACTTGCCCGTGATGCCCTCTCGGATCGATTCGCCGACCGAGTCGGTGGCCTGCAAGCCGAAGTAGAGGATGATCACGCCGACGACCAGCAGAACGACGCCAAGAATGCGGTTGGGACTCATTGGGAACTCAGCAGAGGGCGGGCCAGACGAAGCGACTGGCTCGCCGCAAGCGGCCTGACAGCAAATCAGGTGCCGCGACTCTGCATCCCCTGGATTCCGGTCACCCCACACAGAGTCGCCAGGACGCGGTTCACCCTGCGTCTCTTCACTGCGTGGCGCTCTTCGCCTCGGCATCGGCGGCTGCTCTCTCGAGTTTCTTCATTTCGCGATCCACGGCGTCGCGTGTGTGGCCGTAGTGCTCTTGCAGCTTGCCGGTCAGCTTGTCGTAGCTGCCATTGATCTGGTCGAGGTCGTCATTGGTCAGCTTGCCCCATCGGCGCTGGACTTCGCCTCGCAACTGCTTCCATTTGCCGGCCAGGATGTCGTTGTTCATGGTGTGATTGCCTCGATGCGCAGTGCGATCGTCAGGGACGATGACGCGCGGGAAACGGGAAGGAGAACGAATCTGTGTGAGCAAAGGCCGTGCCTGCGCCGATCAACCGCCGATCAACCACCCTGGAGGGGAGCCAGTTCCTTCAGCAGGCTCGCCAGGTCGTCAGCGTGCTCCTCTTCGCTTGCCAGGATCGCCTCGAGCATGCGCCGCGTGGTCGGGTCGTCGTTGCCGAGATAGCGGATCATGGCCCCGTAGCTGTCGATCGCGATGCGCTCGGCGATGAGATCCTCCTGGATCATGTCCTCCACGTTCTCACCTTCCACGTACTCGGCGTGGCTGCGGGTCGCGAGCCCCTCGGGTGAGAAATCCGGGGCGCCACCAAGCTGCACGATGCGCGCGGCGATCTGGTCCGCGTGGCCCTGCTCCTCGGTGGCATGCTCGAGGAACTCGGCGGCGACGCTCTTCCGGTTGATCCCCTGCGCCATGAAGTGATGCCTCTTGTAGCGCAGCACGCAGACGAGCTCGGTGGCCAGGGCGGCATTGAGCAG
>JAYUCN010000759.1:0-3431 GCA_043740335.1 Planctomycetota bacterium | reverse complement strand
AGCCCAACCTCGTCGTGCAGGTCGTGCCGCTCGAATACCAGGCGCCCGAGGAGATCGAACCGATCCTCACCGAGGTGCTCGAGAGCCGGAGCCGGATCCGCCAGCAGGTGCTGCAGGAACAGGGCGGGCAGCCAGGCGGCGCCCCGGGTGCTTCGGGCCAACCACAGCTCAAGGTCGTCGTGCACAGTTCGCAGAAGGCGCTCGTGCTGAGCGGCACGCGAGAGCACGTGATCGAAGCGCTCGATCTGGTCGCCCGGCTCGACGTCCCGGGCCAGGTGATCGACGGCTCGGCCAGTGTCATCAACCTGAAGAACGTACTCGCCGACGAACTCCAGGTGACGCTGAACCAGTTCATGCAGGAGGACAACGCGGCCGAGACAGCAGCCGCAACTCCGGCCGCCGGTGGCGCCGGTGCCTCGGCCGCCCGCCGCACGCGCAAGACCGTGATCAAGGCGCACAAGGAGAGCAACAGCCTGCTGGTGTCGGCAGCGGGCACCAAGTGGACCCAGATCCAGACGCTCATCGACAAGCTCGATCGGCGGCAGCCGCAGGTGCTCATCGAATGTGCACTGGTCGAACTGACGACCGGCGATCTCGATCGCTTCGGCGTCGAACTCGGCCTGATCGACCTCAAGAACAACGGCAACTTCACGCGCGGCTTCGGCTTCTCGAGCTTCGGCCAGTCGGCCTTCACGGACAACGACGATGACGGCCTGCCCGACACCCGTCTGCCGGACTTCGCCAATCCGTTGCAGGGACTCACGGGCGGCATCATCAGCGGTGGCGACTTCTCAGTGCCACTGCTCCTCAACGCGCTGTCCACCGACGACCGCGCCAACATCCTGTCGTTGCCGAGCGTGCTCGTGAACAACAACGAGACCGCCGTCGTGAAGACCGAAGAGGAACGACCGACGACGCAAAGTACGCAGGGCACGGCGACGACGCAGTCGTCGAATGGCGCGCCCCGCAATGCGGGCATCACGCTGGAGATCTCGCCGACGATCTCGCTGAACAACTACCTGCGCCTCAACATCAGCCTCGAGGTCAGCCGGTTCGTCGGCGCCTTCGATCCGAACTCCGCGACGGGCGGCGGCATCGTGCTGCGCCGTTCCATCAAGACCCAGGTGACGATGCCGAGCGACTCGACGATGGTGCTCGGTGGTGTCATCGAGGACTCCGAATCGCACAGCGACGGCGGCGTGCCGCTGCTCAAGGACATTCCGATCCTGGGCATCCTGTTCCGCAAGAGCGAGGACACGACCAACAAGACGAACCTCTACTTCTTCGTCACCCCCACGATCCTCGACGAGGACGACTTCCAGGACCTGTGGCACCTGAGCCTCCAGAAGAAGCTCGAGGCGCAGGAGTACATCGGCGAGCGCCGCCTGCGCATCATCGATCGGCGCTGGGCCGGCACGGCCGCCGCCCAGGCCCGCACGCTCGAGGACATGGGCACCACGGTCGAGGACCTCGACGCCCAGGGTGGGTACGAGACGCCGACCTACCGCCGCTCGCTGCAAAACGACACCAAGGCCAAGAACCCGCCGGTGCCCTCGGCGCCAAACGATCCCAACGGAGCGCGCAACCGATGACCCCGGGCCCTGGTAGTTCGGCCACTGGTAGTCCGGCCACTGGTAGTCCGGCCAGTGGCAGTCGGGCCACTGGCAGTCCGACCATCTTCCAGGATCGCATTCGCGAAGGCCTGCTGCGCAAGGCCGGATTGACGCAGCCGCAGATCGACGAAGCGCTGCGCACGGAGCGCGAGACCGGCCAGCAACTGGACCAGGTACTCATCAGCAAGAACATGCTGCCCGAGGCCGAGTGCCTGCAGTTCTTCGGGGGACTGCTCGGCCTCGAGTTCCGGCCGAGCCTCGAGGGCACCGGTGTGCCCAGCGTCTTCATCCACCAGATTCCGGTGCAGTTCGCGCGCACGCACGGGCTGATCGCCATCGAGGACACGGGCACGCTGCTGCGTGTCGCCACGCACCGGCCGCTCGAAGTGCAGCCCATGGACGACCTCGCGACCTTGCTCGGGCGCGAAGTCGAGGCCGTGCTCGCCAGCCGCGCCGAAATCGCCAACCTCATCAATCGCGCCTACCGCCACAAGGCCGACGGCGTCGACGAAGCGCTGCAGGACGTCAAGGACACCGACATCGTCAGCATCGCCGAGAACATCCAGGAGTCGGAAGACCTCCTCGATGCGAACAAGGCGCCGGTCATCAAGCTCGTCAACATGCTGCTGTTCCAGGCGCTCAAGCTGCGTGCCTCGGACATCCATCTGCAGCCCTACGGCGACCGCCTGCAAGTCCGCATGCGCGTCGACGGCGTCTTGTACGACATGGAGTCGATCCCCAAACGCGCGCAGGAGGCCATCGTCTCGCGCGTCAAGGTCATGGGCAAGATGGACATCGCCGAGCGCCGCCTGCCGCAGGACGGTCGCGCCTCGATCCGCGTCGGCGACGGCGACGTCGACGTACGCATCAGCTCGGTCCCGGTTTCTGGTGGCGAACGCGTCGTGTTCCGTATCCTCGACAAGACGACGAAGATCTACTCGCTGGACCAGATCGGTCTGTCGGCCGACAACCAGCGCACGATCAATCGCTACATCAACTACAGCCACGGCGTCATCTTCGTGACGGGCCCCACCGGCTCGGGCAAGACGACGACGCTCTACGCCTGCCTCGACGCGATCAATGCGCCCGAGCTCAACATCCTGACTATCGAGGATCCCGTCGAGTACAATCTCGACGGCATCAGCCAGGTCCAGGTCAACGTCAAGAAGGGCCTCACGTTCGCCGCCGGCCTGCGGTCGTTCCTGCGCCAGGACCCCGACGTCATGATGGTCGGCGAAGTGCGCGACAACGAGACGGCGGACATCGCGATCCGGGCGGCGCTCACGGGCCACCTGGTGTTCTCCACGGTGCACACCAACGACTCCGCGTCGACTGTCACACGCCTCATCGACATCGGCGTCGAACCCTACCTGGTGTCGTCGTCGCTGCTGCTCGTCATTGCCCAGCGCCTGCTGCGCACGGTATGCCCCAACTGCCGCGAGCCCGTCGAGCCCGACCAGAAGCAGCGTTACTTCATCGAGGACCTCAAGCTCACGCCCGACCACTTCCCGGGCGGCAGGATCATGGTCGGCAAGGGCTGCGACGATTGCTTCCGTTCCGGCTACGCCGGCCGCACGGCGATCTACGAGGTCATGCCGATCGACCTCCACATCCAGGAACAGATCGTCAACAAGGCGACGGCGAGCCAGATCAAGCGCGGCGCCCTCGAGCGCGGCCTGAAGACGCTGCGCATGGACGGCGTCACCAAGCTGCTGTCTGGCATGACCACGCCGGACGAAGTCCTGCGCGTGACCCAACTCGACGTGACGTGACCACGGACCGACGACCGACAACGCCTACCTGCTGCCTGCTGCCGGA
>JAYUCN010000758.1:0-3436 GCA_043740335.1 Planctomycetota bacterium | reverse complement strand
CCATGACCACCCCCCCCGATAGCAAGCGCGGCGTCTCGCGCCGTTCGTTCCTGAAGGGCACCGCCGTCGCCGGCATCGCCACCACCGGCATCACGGCCGCGGCCACGATGGCGCCGCCAAAGCCCCAGACCTTCGGGCCCGGCAAGCACGCCGTGGCGCTCCTCGTGAACGGCAAGGAACGCACGCTCGAGGTCGAGACGCGCACGACCTTGCTCGATGCGCTGCGCGACGGCCTCGACCTCACGGGCGCCAAGAAGATCTGCGACCGCGGCGCCTGCGGCGGGTGCACGGTGCTCGTCGACGGCGAGCCCATCAACAGCTGCCTCATGCTCGCGATGGACGCGGTCGGTCACGCCGTGCAGACGGTCGAGAGCCTCACCGATGGCGACAAGGTGCACGCGCTCGTGCAGTCGTTCGTGCACTGCGACGCGATGCAGTGCGGCTTCTGCACGCCGGGCATGGTGATGTCGTCGTACGCGTGCCTGCAGAAGCGCGGCCAGCCGACCTACGAACAGATGCAGCACGACCTGTCGGGCAACATCTGCCGTTGCGGCACCTACGGTCGCATCATGGAAGCGATCGAACGCACGGCGAAGGGAGGTGGCAAATGAGCCGCGAACACACGAACCCCCGCGAAGGCATCGAGATCACGGTCGGCTACCGCGGCCTCGGCAAGGAACCTGATCGCCTCGAGAAGCGCACGGTGCTGCCCGCCGAGGGCGACGCGCCGCCGTGGGACGCGAACACGAAGTTCAGCGTGGTCGGCAGCGACCTCGACCGCGTCGACGGCCTCGCCAAGGCCAGCGGCCGCGCCAAGTACTCGTACGACATCACGTTCCCCGGCATGTTGCAGGCGATGATCCTGCGTTCGCCGATCGCGCGCGGCACGCTCACGGGACTCGAACTCGACGAAGCGCGCACCATGCCCGGCATCGGTGCGGTCGTCGCCCTCAAGGAAGTCGGCAACAAGCTGCGCTTCGTCGGCGACGCAATCGCCGCCGTCGCCGGCAGCGACCTCAACCATGTGCGCGACGCGATCGAGAAGATCCGTGCCACCTTCGAGGCCGAAGAGCACAACGTGGACTACCTGCAGTCGCCCGAAGCACCCACGCTCGGCGACGACGGCCAGTTCGACATGCCGTGGCCCGAAGCCGCCGAGATCGACAACGCCCTCGGCGGTGCGAAGACGACGCACACGGGCACCTACCGCACCGAAGTGCAGACGCACAGTTCGCTCGAGACACACGGCGGCGTCGCCAGGTGGAACGGCACCGACCTCGAAGTCTGGAACAGCACGCAGGCGACGTTCGGCGTGCGCGGCGAGCTGTCGCAGGCGCTCAAAGCCAAGGGCATCAACGCGACGTCGGTCACGATCCACGCCGAGTTCGTCGGCGGTGGTTTTGGTTCGAAGTTCAGCGCCGGCATCGAAGGCCTCGCCTGCTGCGTGCTCGCGTGGGAAGCCAAGGCCCCCGTGAAGCTCATGCTCGACCGCTTCGAAGAGCACACGACGACGGGCAATCGACCCGCGGCCCTCATGCAGGTGCGCGCCGGCGTCGACGACAAGGGCAAGATCACGGCCTGGGACTGGCGCAGCTTTGGTGGCTGCGGCTTCAACGTGCAGAAGGGCAACGGCGGCGGCAGCGTCAGCGTGCCCAACTACTACACGGGCAACGCCAAGAAGCGCAGCGAGCACAAGGACCTCGCTGCCGACACCGATCCGCCGCGGCCGATGCGCGCGCCGGGCCATCCGCAGGGCTTCTTCGGCGCCGAGCTGTTCCTCGACGAACTCGCTGCGAAGGCCGGCATCGACCCGCTCGCGTTCCGTCTCGGCAACGACAGCCAGGTGATGCGCCAGGACCAGTGGCGTCTGGGCGCCGACAAGTTCGGTTGGGCCGAGGGCCGCGCGCGCAAGAACGCACCGGGGGCGCGCCATGTCTTCGGTGTCGGTCTCGCGAGCGCGCGCTGGGGCACGCTCGGCAACGCCGGCCGTCCGCCGCACGGCATTGCTTGCCGCATCCACCAGGACGGCACGGTCGAGTCGCGCAGCGGCGCGCAGGATGTCGGCACCGGCCTCAAGACCGTGATGGCGGTCATCACGGCCGAGGAACTCGGCATCGAGCCGCGACTCGTGAAGGCGACGAGCGGTCACACGGGCGATCCGTCGGGCCCGGCCTCGGGCGGCAGCACGGTGACGGCAAGCCTCGCGCCGGCCGTGCGACAAGCCGCGTTCCTGGCGAAGCAACCGCTCGTCGAGCTCGTTGCCAAGCACCTCGGCGTTCCCGTCGGCGACGTCACCTGTGGCGGCGGCGCGGTCGGCACCGCCAAAGCACGTCTGCCTTGGGCCGAGGCCTGCAAGCTCATCGGCCCGAACCCGATCGACGTGCGCGGCGACCGCTTCGCGGACTACAAGGGCGACCCGTTCTTGAAGGGCGTCTGCGGTTGCCAGTTCGCCGAGGTCATGGTCGACACAGCGACGGGTTTCGTGCGCGTCACGCGCATGCTCGGCATCCAGGACTGCGGCCTCGTCATCGCGAAGAAGCTCGCCGAGAGCCAGGTGCTCGGCGCGATGATCCAGGGCGCCTCCTACGCGCTGCACGAGCAGCGTCTCATGGATCCCAAGAGCGGGCGCATGCTGAACGGCGACTTCCTGCGCTACAAGATCCTCGGCCCGCAGGATCTGCCCAAGCTAGAGTGTGTGATGTTGTCCGTCGCCAACGGGCACAACAACACGGGAGCGGCAGGCCTCGGTGAACCGCCGTCCGTCGCGGCGCCCGCCGCCGTCGCCAACGCCGTCTTCCATGCGCTCGGTGTGCCCGTGCGCCATCTGCCGATCACGCCCGACAAGGTCCTCGCGGCCCTCGCCAAGAGAGGATGAACCCATGAAACCATTCACCTACGTCGTGCCGCGTTCGTTGGCCGAGGCGAGCGAAGCGAGCAAGCAGCCGGACACCATCGTCAAGGGTGCCGGCATCGACATCGTCGATCGCATGAAGGAACGGCTCCAGACGCCAGCCCAGGTCGTCAACCTGCTGCCGCTCAAGGACGATCTCGCGGGTATCGCCGTCGAAGCGAATGGCGAGCTGCGCATCGGCGCCTTGACGACGCTGACGCAGCTCGAGCAGCACCCGGCCCTCGCGGGCCGTGCGCTGGCTTCGCTGCGCGACTCGGCGGGCATGACGGCGACGCCGCAGATCCGCCACCGCGCGACGGTCGCGGGCAACATCCTCCAGTTCACGCGCTGCTGGTACGTGCGCAGCGAAGCGTTCCATTGTCTGCACGGTGGCCGAGGTCCGACCTGCCTCGCGATGACGGGCGAGAACCGCTACCACTCGGTGATGGGCTGGATCGACTGCGTGCGCGTGCATCCGAGCAACCTGGCGCCGCCGCTGCTGGCACTCGATGCGGAGTACTCGACGGTACTCGACGGCAAGGTGCG
>JAYUCN010000757.1:0-3437 GCA_043740335.1 Planctomycetota bacterium | reverse complement strand
TCGGACTTGCAGAGACCAACAGCGGGGCCTTCGACGGCACCTGGCGCAAGACGAAGGGCAACGTGCTCCCCGTGCGTTCGCCGATCGACGGCAGCACGATCGGCAGCGTGCAGATGGCGGAGGGCAAGGACTACGGCGCCGTCAGCAAACAGGCCCACGCGGCGTTCCTGCGCTGGCGCGAACTGCCAGCACCCAAGCGCGGCGAGTTCGTGCGCCGGATCGGCAACGCCTGCCGCGAGCACAAGGAAGCGCTCGGCAAGCTCGTCGCCCTCGAGGCGGGCAAGATCCTCCAGGAAGGGCTCGGCGAGGCGCAGGAGTGCATCGACATCGCCGACTTCGCGACCGGCCTGTCGCGTCAGCTCTACGGTCTCACGATCGCGAGCGAACGGCCGGAACACCACATGCGCGAGACGTGGCACCCGCTCGGCACGGTCGGCATCGTCACGGCGTTCAACTTCCCGATCGCCGTCTGGGCCTGGAACGCGATGCTCGCGCTGGCCTGCGGCGATGCGTGCCTGTGGAAGCCGTCGCACAAGACGCCGCTCTGCGCGATCGCGATGACGAAGATCGCTGCTTCGGTACTCGGCAAGGAATGGGCGGGCCTGATCGGCCTCTGCATCGGCACCGACGTCTCGGTCGGCAGCGCGCTGCTCGACGATCCGCTGGTGCCGCTCGTGTCGGCGACGGGCAGCACGCGCATGGGCCGCATCGTCGGCCCGCGCGTCGCCCAGCGCTTCGGCCGCACGCTGCTCGAACTCGGTGGCAACAACGCCATCGTCGTCATGGCCGACGCCGACCTCGACCTCGCGGTGCGCGCGATCGTGTTCGGGGCGTGTGGCACGGCCGGCCAGCGCTGTACTTCGACGCGGCGCCTGCTCGTGCACGGCGACGTGATCGACGCGCTCACGAAGCGTCTCGTCAAGGCGTACGGCCAGTGCACGATCGGCAACCCGCTCGATACAAAGACCCTCGTCGGCCCGCTCATCGATGAAGCCGCGGCCAAGGCGTTCGACCACGCGGTCGCCACGGCCGTGCAGCAGGGTGGCAAGGTCGTCTGTGGCGGCAAGCGCGCGAAGGTGAGCAAGGCGCTGCAGGGCGGCGCCTACGTCGAACCGACGATCGTGCGCTGCGACGGGCAACTGCCGATCGTCAAGGAAGAGACGTTCGCGCCCATCCTCTACGTGCTGCCCGTGCAGTCGCTCGACGAGGCGATCTTGCTCAACAACGACGTGCCGCAGGGCCTCAGCAGTTCCTGCTTCACGAGCAACGTGCGCGCCGCGGAACGGTTCGTCGCCGCGACCGGCAGCGACTGCGGCATCGCCAACGTCAACATCGGCACCAGCGGCGCCGAGATCGGCGGCGCCTTCGGTGGCGAGAAGGAGACCGGCGGCGGGCGCGAATCAGGTTCGGACAGCTGGAAGGTCTACATGCGCCGCCAGACCAGCACCGTGAACTGGGGTGCCGGCCTGCCGCTCGCGCAGGGCATCAAGTTCGGCGACGATTGATTCCCGGCAACCCCGAACGTCGATACTACTGCGTGGCCAAGACGACAGCGATCACGTTCCACGTGCCGGCGAGCGCCGCCAACCTGGGGCCTGGCTACGGCGTGATCGCGGTGGCCCTCGATCTGCCGCTCGGCATCACGGTCGAACCGCACACCGACGGGCAGATCGTCGTCGAACGGCGCGACGACCCGAGCGCGCACCTCGAGGATCCACGGCACGACCCCGTGTTGCGCGGCCTGCGCCGCGGCGCCGAACTGTTCGACGTGTCGCTCGCGAAGGGCATGCTCGTCGTCGTCGAAGGCACGATTCCGCGCGGCACCGGCATGGGCACCATCTCGGCTGGCTACGCAGCGGGCCTCGGCATCGCCGTTCGCCTCGCCAAGAAGAAGTGGACGCCGACGCAGGTGCTCGATGCGCTGGTGCCACTCGGCGGCGATGCTGCGCACGGCGCCGCGTCGCTGCTCGGGGGTCTGTGCGCAACGGTGCAGCTGTCATTGCCACAGGAGACGCAACTGCGTCTGCGGCCGCTGTCGTTCCAGATCCACCCGGACTGGCACTACGTGATCGCGCTACCGGATGCGCAGATGGGCACGGCCGACACGAAGCGCGTGCTGCCGCCGACGCTGCCGCATGCGGTGACGGCGCGCAGCACGAGCCGCACGCTCGGGGTACTGCACGCCTTGCAGCACGGCGACGAGGATCTGCTGCGCCAGTGCGTGCTCGACGAAGTGCACCTGCCGTATCGGCGGCGGTTGGTGCCGGGATTGTCGGAGGCGCTGGTGGCGGCGGTCGAGGCAGGGGCCGCGGGCGTGACGATCTGCGGCCATGGGCCGGGGTTGATCGCGTTCACGCGCGTGGCGGGGCGCACGCCCGAGATCGCGCGGGCGATGGTCGAGGCGTGTGCCAAGGCGGGCAGTCAGGCGACGACGCTGACGCTCCAGACAGCGTTCTACGGGGCGTTGCCGACCGTGCCGGCGTGAGGGGACCGGGGTCGGGCGGCGAGGGGAACTCCCGCTTGCAACACGTCGGCGAGCCCGCTAGCGTCCCCCGCCCGCAGGGCTCCAGGAGCTCCGGACGGGCCGTTAACTCAGTTGGTAGAGTGCGATTTTCACAGAGTCGAAGTCGCAGGTTCGAATCCTGCACGGCCCACCACATCTAACTTCTTGCAGCCCGCGCAAATGCGCGGATGCGCCCGCCGAGCCGAAGGGCTCTGCCGAGAGCGAAACCTGTCAGACCGCTGACAGGATCAGCAGCGGAAGCGAGCAGATCTCGCCGCTCGGGGCTACTGCTTCCGTGCCGCCGCGAAAGCCGTTTCCGAAGCTGTGCTACCACAAGGGCACTCGGCGCTTCTTCATCGACTGGCAGAGCAGCTTCCGCTACTGGCCAACCGGCACGAACCAGGCGATCGCGCAGGCCGACTACGACTCGATGCGCGAGGCCTACGCAGCGACCGGCACCTTCGCGTTCCCGCAGAAGAACCAGATCGCCGGGCGAACGATCGACACGCTGATCGATGCCTACCTGAAGCACTGCGACGGCTACTACGCGAACTCGAAGGCGACCGTCGGCAACATCGAACGCGCGCTTATGCCGTTGCACGAGCGGTTCGGCAGGCGCCCCATCGAGTCGTTCGGCCCGCGGCTCCTGCGCGACGTCCGCGACGACATGGTGCAGAAGAAGCTCAGCCGCAAGGTCATCAACACCCGGGTGCAGAGCATCGTGCGCATGTTCAAGTGGGCGGTCGCCGAGGAGCTGGCGAAGCCGGCCATCTTCGAGGCACTGCGCGCCGTCGAGGGTCTGCGCGCCGGGAGAACCAGCGCACACGAAGGGCCCGGCCGCCGGCCGGTTCCTTGGGAGCACGTTGAACCGGTGCTCGCCCACGTCTCTCGGGAGGTCGCCGCCATGCTCGTCATCCAGTCCGCAAGCGGAGCG
>JAYUCN010000756.1:0-3443 GCA_043740335.1 Planctomycetota bacterium | reverse complement strand
GCCGGCGGCCTGGTGGTGGGGCTGAACCTGCTCCTGCATTGTTTTGGCCGCAGTTTCGGCGCCAACAACTTCGACGACGACATCGTCGGCCAGGGCCTTCTTCTTGCGCAGCTTGTTGCCGCCCTTCTCAGCGGCGGGTTCCTGCGGTTCGGCGTCGACCTTGCGCTTGCCCTTCGTCGATGCACGCGGGTTTGCCGCCTCGCCTTCTTCGCGAAGCAGATGCTGCAGCAGCACGCGGCGCTCCTCGCCGCTCAGTTCCTTCAGCTCCTTGCCATTGACCCGCACCTCGATGCGGACCTCGGGCCTCTCCTCGCCCTGCGCAGTGACGGGCACTGCGAACAGGCCGAGGCCCAGCGTCGTGAAGGGCAACCACCAGGCGCGCGAGGCGCGGCACGGCACGTTCTCGTTCAGGATCATCAGTAACCTCCGTTCGAATGCGGCCCGTGCCGCCGGCCTCGCCGCGAGGACGGTCATGCCGGGAACCGCGGAATCAGGTCGGGCCACGGCTTCGATGAGCACCGTGGCGTAGTCGATCGTCGCTTCGGGCACGCTCGCGATGGCCCACGCGTCGCACGCGAGCTCGGCCCAGAGCCGCAGCTGCGCGCGCGCGAACCAGAACAGCGGGTGCCACCACAGCACGCAGGCGAACAGCAGTTCGGCGTGTGCGAGCAGGTGGTCGCCGCGGCGAAGGTGCGCGAGTTCGTGCGCGAGCACGGCGGCGCGGCCCTTCGCCGGCGACGCGGCGAGGATCGCTGTGGGCAACACGAGCCGAGCGCGGCCGAGGCTCCACACGCACGGCGAGGCGGCAGCCGGGTCGTCGAGCAGTTCGGGAACGGCCACGCCGAGCTGGCTGGCCAGCGTCTCGACCTCGCGCCGCAGCGAGGGCGGAACGGGCCCGAGCGAACGCAGTCGACGATGGCCGCGCACGATGCCGACGGCGAGCCAGATCATGAACACGGCGGAGCCGATCACCCAGGCCACGAGCAGGATGTCGCCCGCAATGTCTTCGGCAACGATCGGCATCGAGGCCGTCGACTCGTTGGCCATGGCCACAAACGCTTCCCTCGCCGGCGCCTCGCCGAGCTCGAGCGGCACGATCACGGGCGGCGGTGCCGCGCGTTCGCCGCCCAACCACGACACGTCGATCGGTACCAGGAACAGCGGCGGCGTGACCAGCTTGAGCAGCACGAACAACCACAGACCGTGCATGACCGCCGGTGCCGGCCGCACGACGCGGCCGATCAACAGCACGAGCAGCGCGAGTGCGCCTGCAACCAACGAGTTGGCGACGAGCCAGCTCACGCCTTGCCTCCGCGCCCCTTCTTCTCGGCCGCCTTCAGGAGCGCGCGGAAGCTCGCGATCTCCGCGGCCGTGAACCTGCCCTGCTCGACGAGCCGCAGCACGAGCGGTGCCATGGCGCCATCGAGCAGCGAACTCGCGACCTCCTCGACTCTACGCTGCGCCAGTTCGTCGCGCGCCATCGTCGCCGTGAACACATGCGCGAGATCCCTGCGATCGGTGCGCACGTGCCCCTTCTCGACGAGCCGGCCGACGAGCGTCTGCACGGTCGTGTAGGCCCAGTCGGTGCCGAGGCGATCGAGCAGTTCGCGCACCGTCGCGGGCCCGGCGTCCCAGAGGACCTTGAGGATCGTGAGCTCGGCGTCGGTGATCGCCGCGGGCGGCTTGCTCTGCCGGGGAGACATGCGGGCGATTGTGCCCGCAACCTCCTACAGAATGTCGGAGGCAAGCCGGGAACTGGCGGGGAACTTTGCCCGCCCGACGCGGCACGCTGCTACAAGGCGCCGATCGCGGCACCCGCTCATTTCAGGTCGGGTCCGAACCGGCTCCACGGATGCGCCACGACGTCCCGCAGCAGTTCACGCATCCACGCGTACTCCGGATGCTGTTCGAGGAACGCCGCGGCATGGAACTCGGGGCCGACCGGGTGGCCCATCGCTGCCCAGAACTCCAGGTGTTCGGCCATGCGACCGTCGGTCACCTTCGACTGCACGGTGCCGCCGGGGAAGAACGGCGCCCAGTCCCACTGCTTCACGCCGCGCGGCGAGATCTCCACGGCACCGAACAAGGTGCGTTCGTTGGCGCCGACCTGGCCCGTCGTCGCGTCTTTGATGTCGAGCTCGAACCGCTTGCCGGCCTCGACGTCGATCCGGCCGTGCCACTCGGCGACGAGCTGTTCCCAGCGCGCGCGGCGCGCATTAGGCGAGCTGGTCTTGTCGTTGACGTCGAACTTCGTCTCGTCGGCGATCAGCTTCGGATCGCTGGGGAAGTTCGAACCGAAGAACACGCCGTCCTTGGTGCGTTCGAGGCCGTGGTGCTTCAGTCCGAGTTCGAAGCGCGCGATCTCGCCGGTGTGGTTGTCGCCGAGCAGCCAGTCGTTGGCGTAGCCGCCGTTGTTGCCGTCGAGCATGATCGCCGTGAACTCGTCGATCGAGGCCGCGTACTGCATCGCCTTGCGCGCGCGAGAGAACTCCGGCTTGCCCTTCGGGTCGAAGCCTTCGAACTGCGTGATCGTGGTCTCGGTGACCAGCAGGCCGCCGGCGTTGATGGTGAAGTCGTCGTCGCTGACGATCACGCCGGGCAGACCGTCCATCAGCATGCGGTAGCCGTGCTCAGGCACGAGGTCGAAGACGATGTTCCAGCGGCTGCCGACGACGTAGTTGGTCCACGCGTTGTGGCCCATGACGATGCGGCCGTCCTTGGTCGCCTTGCCGGTGGCGACGAACGCGCTGCAGTTGCCCGGCGAATGCGTCTTCGGCTTCTTGCCCTGCTGCTGGTCGAGCCACGGCACGTAGTAGTCGGGCACTTCTTCGATCGCATTGAGCGCGACGATGTCCCAGCGGTCGGCCAGAACGCCGCGCGCCTTCAGACCCGCGACGATGCCATCGATCTCGGTCCGGTACTCGGGCTCGACGCCGGGCCAGAGCACGGTCTCCGCCGTCTGCCGGTAGAACGCCCACTCGCGCTTCGTGGTGCTCGCGAGGTACGGCTTCACCACGCGCAGCAGGTCGGCGATCTCGGTGGCGAGCAGCCAGCCGTGCTGAAAGCCGATCTGCTCGGGCGGACCTTCGAGGTGCACGTAGATCCAGCCATCGCGTTCGAGGCGGTGGCTGCCGCGCAGCAGTGCTGGTTGCTCCTGCGCGCGCAACGGCGCGAGCCAGAGGAGCGGGGCGAGGATCGCGCACGCAAGGTGTGGCGGCAGGCGAAGGGACATGGTCGGCCTCCTGGGACGTGAGGGCGCAAGCGTAGTCAGGGTGACAGTGCCTGTGCCACTGCATCCGCACGCACGTCCGTTGCCAACGGCTACAGGACGCCGATCGTCAGCGTCAGTGCAGGTCGACACGACGAACGCGCGCGCGGGAGCGAACGGGCGCAGGAGGCGCAGGATGGGTGCCTGGACAGCGGATCGTAGGCCTGGCTACCAT
>JAYUCN010000755.1:0-3443 GCA_043740335.1 Planctomycetota bacterium | reverse complement strand
GCTGCCGAAGGCGGTGGTGGCCGCGGCCGCGGGCGCGGTGGCGACACCTCCCCTGCGGGCGGCGCTGGCGCCCAAGGCCAGGGTGGCCAGGGATCGGCGCAAGGACCGACCCAGGGTGGCGGCGTGCCGACCCAGAGTGTCGGCGACCGCGTGCTGGCGACGCTCACCAAGGACCAGCCGCTGTTCACGCCGGCCTGGGACAAGTGGGCGAAGAATCGGCGCGAAGTGCCGCTCGCAGCCACCTGGACGGTGACCGGGCACGAGACCGGTCGCGGTGACTTGACCGGCACCGCCGAACTGCGCCGCGTCGAGGCGGACGAGTACGACGTCACCTGGCGGTTGTCGTTCAGCGACGGCTCGACGGTCGAGCGCGCCGGCAAGGGCCTGCTCTATGCGGGCTACTCGTGGCGCGGCCGCAGCAAGGATCCAGGCGAGGGCGGCGCTTCCTGGCGCGAAGTGCTACTGCTCGACGACACCTGGCAGACCCTGCGCGGTCGCCTGTTCACGGGCAACTACGACGAAGTCGGCGTCGACGTGACCCTGGTGCGCAATCAGAACCGGCCGCGCGTGCTGGCACTCGGCAACGCTGCGGTGCAGGTGCCGAGCACGGGCCACCGCCTCGACGTCCATGGCGAAGCGTTCCCGGCGACACTCGCGGCCGCCGACTTCTTCGTCGGCCAGGGCCTGACCGTCACGGCGGTGGAACGCCGATCCGATACGCACGCGACGCTCGTGATCGATGCGGCAGCCGGCACGGAACTCGGCGCGCGCACCGTTGCCTACGGTGCTGATCCTGGCTCGGCCACGCTGCAGCTCTATGACACAGTCGACTATGTGCGGGTCCGACCGCTACAGGGCCTGGCGCGAGTCGGCGGCGGCAAGCACCCGAAGCAGATCGAGCGCTTCGAGGCGTTTGCCGTGCATCGCGGCAAGGACGAGAAGCCGTACACCGAAGACGACGTCGACCTGTTCCAGGTGCGGCCGCGCTGGGGGCTCGCCGAGTTCCGCGTGCGCGAGAACGACGACGACCTTACCTACGTCGGCAGCATCGACGCCACGACGGGCGTCTTCACCCCCAACGTCGACGGGCCGAACCCCGCGCGCAAGTGGCAGGCGAACAACGTCGGCGACGTGTTCGTGACGGCCGAGGTCGAACTCGACGTCGCCGTACGCTGGGAGCCACCCAAGCCCCCCGTCAAGGAACCCGAGAAGGCCAAGGAAGGTGCTGACAAGCCGGCCGTCGAGCCCGCCCGCGCCGGTGAGGTCGTGGCCCCGGAGACGAAGGCAAAGCCGCCCGAGGTTAAGCCTGCTGCCCCCATCGAGCAGGCACCGAACCCACCCAAACGCGAACGCAAGACGTTCCGCGCCCGCAGCCATCTGATCGTGACCATTCCGCTCTACGTGCGTTGGAACTCCCTCGAGTGGGAGGATCACTGACATGCAACTTCAGACCGTGCTGCACCGTCGCTTCCGCGGCGAACATGGCGCCGAGTTCGTCTACGTGGCGACTTCGGCGGCCATCCTGGGCCTCGATCCCCTCGCCCTCGAGATCGTCGAGGCCTTCGCGGGGCCCGACGGCGCCGACGCCACCGCCTGGCTCGCGACCCAGCCGGATCGTGTTGCGGCCGAAACGGCGATGCACGACCTCATCGACCTTGGCGTGATCCGCCCCACCGGCGAACCAGCCCCACCGCGCGCGCAGCTGCCGCCGATGCCGTTCCCGATCGCGACGCTCGTGTTGAACGTCACCAACAAGTGCAACCTGACGTGCACCTACTGCTACGAGTACGGCGCCGACCGCCTCACGAGCGGCACCGGCAGCGAAGGCACCGGCAAGGCGCGCATGACCGACGACACCGCGCGCCAGTCGATCGACTTCCTCATGCGCAACAGCGGCGACCGGCCGCAGGTGTCGATCACGTTCTTCGGCGGCGAGACGTTGCTCAACTTTCCGGCGATCGTGGCGGCGACCGAGTACGCGGAAGAACGCGGGGCAGCCCACAAGAAGCGCGTGCACTACTCGCTGACGACCAATGCGACGCTGCTCAGCGACGAGGTCGTCGACTTCCTGACGACGCACCGGTTCGGCATCACGGTGTCGATCGACGGCGACCAGAAGGAACACGACCGCCACCGCACGTTCCGCGGCGGATTCGGTTCGTTCGACACCATCGCGCCGCGCATCAAGCACCTCGTCGCCACCAACAAGGCAAAGAAGGGCCGCTCGATCGGGGCTCGCGTCACGCTGACGGCGGGGGCCACTGCGGTCGCCGACACCTACAACTTCCTCACGCAGGAACTCGGTTTCGACGAAGTGGGCTTCGCGCCCGTGACGGCGGGGCTCGGCCGCGACTACGCGCTCGGCGAAGCGGGCTATGAGCGGCTCCTGCGCGAGTTCGGCGCGCTGGCCGAAGACTACGTGGCGGCCGCCAACCGCGGCGAGACGCACGGCTTCGCCAACCTCGGCGACCTGTTGCGCGAGCTGCATCAGGGCGTCAACAAGGCGCACCCGTGTGGTGCCGGCCTCGGCCTGCTCGGGGTCTCGACGGAGGGGGAACTCGGTCTCTGCCATCGCTTCGTCGAGTCGAAGAGCCACGCCGTTGGCCACGTGTCGACCGGCATCGACGAAGCGACCCGCACGGCGTTCCTCCAGAAGGCGCACGTCGACCAGAAGACCGACTGCACGCAATGCTTCGCGCGCCCGCTGTGCGCTGGCGGCTGCTACCACGAAGCCCACGTGCGCTACGGCGACGCCACGCACGCGAACCTGCACTACTGCGAGTGGATCCGCGGTTTCATCGACCTCGGCCTCGCCAGCTATGGCCGCATCCTGACCGGCAATCCCAAGTTCTTCGCGAGGTTCGAAACGTCATGACTGCAAAGGAACCCGATCCCTTCCCCACGGCGAGCAAGCTGGTGCGTCCGCGCATCTTCCCGTGCAACCAGAAGGCACGGCAGCTTGCCGCACTCGTGCTGGCGCAACGCGGCGGCGCTCGCGCGCTCTCGCAGGATCCGCCGCCGACGCAGTATCCGTACGGCTGCTCGACGATCTTCGCGCCGGGCTGGGAGGTCGACTCCGCCAACGGCACGCACGGTCTCTGCCAGCCGATCGAACGCGACCTCTACGATTGTTACCACACGTGCTACTGGCCGGCCCAGGTGCCCGATGGCGTCACCAACGCGCCGAACTGGACGCAGTCCTGTGGGGCGCCGATGCAGGATTGGAAATCGATCGACCTTGTGTTCCCGTGACCGTGTTCCCGTGATCGGGATCAAGAGAGCCGAACTCATGGCCAAGCTGCCGTTTTTCTCTGCCGTGCGTGTGCTGTGCGTGTCCACGCTCGTCGCTTGGTTGCTGGTCTGCCCGGTCGTTAGCAGGAACCGCCCCCGGTCCCCGTGCCAGTGCCGGCACCGGTTCCCGCTCCCACGCCAGCACCGACGCC
>JAYUCN010000754.1:0-8361 GCA_043740335.1 Planctomycetota bacterium | reverse complement strand
CCATCCGCGACGTTGCACGAGACCACCGCCTTGCGCCGGGCACTCTCGCGCGCGATCAGGTTCGAGGTGCGTTCCGGACCGATGTCGGCGACGTCGCGGAGACGGACATTGGCGCCGGCCACGCCGCGCAGCACGAGGGCGCCGACATCAAGGACGGCGGCCCGTTCGTCGGGATGGAGCCGCACGGTGATCGCGTAGCGCCGCACGCCCTCGTTCACCTCGGCGACGGTTTCGCCCATCAGGGCATCCTGCACCTGTTCCGCGGCCGACGCGGGGCTGAGACCGACTGCCGCCAGATCGCGCGGGCGGTAGCGGACCGGCAGCGATGTGATCATGACTTCGCGATTCGCCGCGACGTCGCGCGTGCCGGGCACCTGCTTCAGCACGCTTTCGATCTGCTTGGCGAGACGTCGCAGTACCGACAGGTCGTCGCCCTGCACGACGATGGCGAGTGCTGCGGGTGTGCCGGACAGCACGTGCGACAACCGGTGTTCGATCGGCTGGCCGATGCTGGTGGTGATGCCCGGCACAGAGGCGAGCACGCCGTCGATCGCAGCCCGCACCACGTGCTTGTCCTGCCCGGGCAGCATCGAGACCTCGACCTCCGAACTGCTGACCGGCTCGGCGTGCTCGTCGCGTTCGGCGCGACCCGTGCGCCGCACGACGGATCGCACGCCCGGGATCTTGGCGATCTGCGTCTCGACGCCGATCGCCAGGCGGTCGCTCTCCGCGAGCGAGGTGCCGGGCGGCGCCATCAGGAAGACCGTGAACGTGCCCTCGTTGAACTCGGGCAGGAAGCTCGTGCCGTACGAAGCACCGAGCCCGAGGCTCGCCACCGTGGCGAGTGCGGCAACGGCGAGGACGACTTTGGCGCGCCGCATTGCCCAGCCGAGCGATGGCACGTAGACGCGCTTCAGCCAACGCACGAGGAAGCCGTCGCCGTGCCTGCCGCTGCTGCCGACCTTGGCGAGCAGGAGACGACACAACGCCGGAGTGACGGTCAGTGCCACGGCGAGCGACGCGAGGGTCGAGACGATGTAGGCGATGCCGAGCGGCCGGAAGAAGCGGCCCTCGAGTCCCTGCAGGAACAACAGCGGCACGAACACCATGACGATGATGATCGTCGCGAACACCATCGGCTGGCGGATCTCGTCGCTGCCATGCAGGACGACTGCGAGGATCGGCCGGCGCGCCGCCATGTCCAGCGCCGCATTCTCGCGCAACCGTCGGTGGACGTTCTCCACGTAGATGATCGCGTCGTCGACGAGACCGCCGATCGCCACGGCAAAACCGCCGAGCGTCATGACGTTGATCGACAGGCCCAACGCCCAGAGCACGAGCAGGGCCGTGCCGAGGCTGAGCGGCAGCGCGGCGAGCGTGATGAACGTCGTGCGGAAGTCGAGCAGGAACAGCACCAGGATGATCGCGACGAAGATCGCCGCGTCGCGCAGCACGGCGAGGAGGTTGTGCAGCGAGATCTCGATGAAGTCGGATTGCCGCATCACATGGCGGTTGCACACGATGCCCTTGGGCATCGACTTCTGCGCCTGGTCGAGCTTCCTGTCGATCGCTTCGGTCAGCAGCAGCGTGTTGGTGCCGGGTCCCTTCTGCACCGACAACACGACGGCTGCCTTGCCGCCCTCCGAGGCGGTGCCGCGCTTCGGCGTGGCGCCGAACGTCACTTCCGCGACCTGGCCGATCGTGATCGGCGAGCCGTCGCGATAGCGCACGATGGTCCCTTGGATGTCGGCGATGGATCGCACGCGCCCGGTCTGCCGCACCGGCAGTTCGAGTCCTTGGACATCGGGCAGGTAGCCGGCACCGGCCGTGCTATGAGCGCTGCGCGCCGCTTCGACGACGTCTTCCATCGTGAGCCCATGGAGTTGCAGTTGTTCCTGGCGCACGTTGACCTGGTATTCGGGCAGGTCGCCGCCGATCGCGACCACCTGGGCCACCCCGGGCACCGAGAGCAGCAGGTTGCGCAGGTCGAACTCCGCATAGGCGCGCACCGTCATCGGTGTCTCGGTGCCGTCCGGCGACGACAGGGACAGCAGCATGATCTCGCCGGTGATCGAGGTGATCGGCGTGATCTCGGCATGCACGTTTGCCGGCAGCGATTCGCGCACGGCCGAGAGCTTCTCGGTGACCAGCATGCGCGACCGGTAGATGTCTTCGCCCCATTCGAACTCGACCCAGACGATCGACAAGCCGATCGCACTCGAGCTGCGCACGCGGCGTACGCCGGGCAGCCCGTTCACCGAACTCTCGATCGGGAACGTGACGTTCTGCTCGACCTCGTCGGCCGCGAGGCCCGGCGCTTCGGTCAGCACCACCACGGTCGGCGCGTTGAGTTCGGGGAACACGTCGACCGGCATGCGCGGGATCTGGTACAGCGCGAACAGCAGCACGAGGACCGACACCAGCAGCACGGTGGCAGGCTGCCGCAGCGAGAAGGCGATGAGGTTCTGGAACATGCGCGCTACTTGTCCTTGCCCTCGTGGAAGGTGCCGTCGGCGTGGAAGTGGCCGCCCTTCGCCGCCGTTCCCGAACTCGCGAGCATCAACTCGTAGGCGCCCGCGAGCACGACCTCGTCGGTGTCGAGCAGGCCGCTCTTCACCTCGACCCACCGGCCGTCGTCGACGCCGAGGTCGGCGTCGATGCGGATGACCTTGTCCGGATCGGCAGGGTCGCGCCGGAAGAACACCTTCTGCAGGCCGTCCTGCAGCACCGCCGACAGCGGGATCGCGGCTTCGGCTTCGCCGCCGCCGCGGGTCTCGATCTCGAGGAAGCCGGCGACACCAGGACGGGACCAATCGGCGATGGCCGATGGTTGCACGAACAGATCGATGGTGCGCTGCGCCGGGTCGGCTTCGACGCCGAGCATGAGTGTGCCCGTCAGGTGCTCGGCAACCCTGCCACTTCCCTGCGGCGGCACGATGCGGGCCGGCAGTCCCTGCTGCAGTCTCGGCAGGTCGCTCTGCAGGCCGCGCGCGCGGAAGCGCACCTGCGACAGGTCGGTGATCGTCAGCACGAGTTCGCCGGTCTCTACCCACACCCCGGTGGCGACGGGCAGCTTGTCGACGATGCCTGCGGCGGCAGCACGCACTTCGATCGAGCCGATCGTGCGCCAGGTCGGCACCATCGTTCCGGCGTGCGCTGCTTCCGCGAGCAGAGCGGCGGTCGGGCTGGCCACCACGGTTGCGGCAGCCTCGAGCGCCAGATGGAAGCGATCGCGAGCAGCGGTCAGGTTGGCCTGCAACTCGGCGAGCTGGGCCTGGGTCTCGGCGCGCTTCTCGACGGCCTCGGCGAGGGTCGCCCGCATCTGGGCCATCTGGACACGCACGGTCGCGAGCTCCTGCGCCTGGCCGCCCACGCTCGCTCTCGCTTCTTCGAGGGTCTTCACTTGCGCCGCCATCACGATGATCGCGTCCTGCAGGCTCTCTTCGTGCACGCGGTGGGCAGCGATCAGTGGTTGCAGTTGCGTGCTGCGCGCTTCGCCGACCTGTACCGAGGTCACCAGTTCGCCGAGTTCGCGCTGCATGCGCTGCCACTCGGGAGACTGGATGCGGTAGAGCGGCGCCCCGGCCTCGATCCGCTGCAGTGGTTGCACGAGCACTTCGACGCGGCCGGCCAGCGGCGTGCGGTGTTCGTGCCGGCCGGCCGGCAGCAACTCGAAGTTGCCGGCCACGCGCAGGGTCTGGCTCACGCGGCGGCGTTCCACCTTCGCGTACTCGATGCCGAGGTTCCGGCGCACGCTCTCGGGGACGGCGATCCGGTTGGTGGGGGCCGGTTGCTGGTCGGCGACCGGAGCCTGGGGCACCTGCTTGCGGCACGAAGCGAGTGCAGCAAGGCAGATGCAGAGGAATCGTCTCGTCATGGCATTCATCGGGAAGCCTCCGTCGGGTTGCCACCGGTCGGGTTGTCACGGGTCAGGGTCGGCCAGAACAGTGAGTTGATCTCGATGGTCGCTTCGGCTTCGGCCAGTGCCGTGTCGATCGCCGTGGTCTTGGCGTCGTAGGAGCGCGTCAACGCGTCGAGGATCAGCAGCGTGTCGAGCCTGCCGAGCTCCACGAGGCGACGTCCGTCCGTGAGTTGTTGCTCGGCGAGCGGCATCAGCTGCGTGTCGACGAGGTGTCGCTGGCTCACCGCTGCTTTGTGGCGCACTTCGGCGAGTGCTAGATCCTGCAACGCGGTCTCGAGACTGCCGCGCAGCGCCTCCGCCGCCCGGGCGCGTTCGGCGCGCGTTTCCGCCACCTCGCGCGCGTTGGCGTTCCAGAGCGGCAGCGGCAACGAGAACCCCAGGGCCGCGCGCGGTTGCGCATCTTCCTCCTGGAACCCCGGCAGCAGCAAGAGCTCGGGCCACTGCTTGCGGATCGCCAAGGCGAACTGGCGGTCGGCGACGTCGTGCGCGCGGTGCGCGATCGCGGTGCGCGGGCTGTCGGTCAACCCGGCGCGACGCTGCGCCGGATCGGCGACGTGCATCGGGATCACGGTGGCCGGAACGAATGCGACCGGCCCATCGGGTGGCAGCCCCAGCAGCTGCTTCAAGCCGAGCTCGCCCGCAGCGACCGACGCTCGTGCGCGCACGAGCTGCACCTCGCGCGTGGTGCGTTCGAGCGTGAACGTGCGTGCCTCGACGCTCGTGATCAACTGGGTACTGGCAAGCCGCGTCGCGATGGTCTCCAGCTCGGTGAGGCGCCCGACGAGATCCTCGAGCACGTTGGCTGCAAGGCGTGCGGTGCTCCATTTCGCCCACGCGAAGTCGAGTTCCCGCAGGATCCTGGCTTCGGCGACCCTCGCCTCGACGAGCGCCTGCGCATGGCGGCTCTCGGCCAGCTCCTTCACGAGACCAGGCCGGCCCGTGATCGGCAGCGTGAGGCCGATCGCGCCGCCGACGAGCCATGGATGGTCGACGGTCTCGAGGATCTTGCTGAAGTCGGCGCTCAGCGTGGGATCGTCCCAACGCCCCGCGTGCTCGGCCCCGACGCGCGCCACGTCAGCGCGCAGTCGCAGCGTGCGCAGTTCGGGATGGAACAACAGCGCGACATTGTGCGCTTCCCGCAGGTCGAGGCCATCGGCGAGATCGAACGGTTGGAGCGTCGGATCTCGACTGCGCAGGCGCTCGACGAACTCACGAAGAGCTGCGCCATCGGGAATCCGCTGCGCGAAGGCTGCCGCGTGCGCCGCGAGGTCGACGGGATCTGCGGAATAGGATTGGCAACCAGCGGCCACGATGCCGGCCAGTAGCGCTGCGGAACGGAATACGTGCATGCGGGAATCGACGGTCGGGTGACGGGGCGCTTCGGACGGAGCCGCACCACTGCCGTGCGCGGCTCAGCAGGCAGGGCCTGCTGCCAGACGTCGAGCCATCGGCTCGGCGTGTGCACGTCGACTCAAAGCAGCAGCAGCGTCGTCTTGCGCAGCGCGGTGCGCTGGTCGGTGCGCGGCGGTCCGGTCGACGGCGGGCGGAGTCCCGTCGCGTTTCCCGCGGCGATCACCGTGTCGTCGTGGGTGACCCAGGCGATGGCGGTGGGCGGGTCCTGGCCGGCGCCGACGTGGCGTTCTGGTGGCAGGAGCTCGATCACGAAGCTCACGTCGTCGCAGCCGTGATCGGTTCGCAGGGTCGGCGCGCCATCGCCGTGGGTGGTGCAGCACGCGTGCACGGGATGCGCGAGGTTGGCCTCGTGGCGGCAGGTTCCCGCTTCGTGCGCGAACTCCAAGCGGCCGCTCCCGGCCGCGTCCGTGCAGTGCACGAGCAGCCGCGGCAGTCCGAGCACGAGCACCCACGACGCCGCGATGGCCAAGATGCGCAACAGTGCGTGGTGGCGTGAGCGGGTCATGCGTGCGGATCGCTATCGGGTGCCGAAGGCCAGCAACTTGCGACTCTGCGCACTGAGTCCGGGGATGTCAAGCCTGCGCGGGGCGGCCGAACCATCGTCGTCGACGATCGGTCGGGTCGACCGCGGGATTCCAGCGCGATGCCCGCATCTTCGCCAGCAACAGCGCCTGCAGGCCGAAGGCGGTCGCGGCCTCGATGCCGAGGAACGGCCACCACCAGCCGAGCTCGTCCATCCAGGCGGCAAGGCCACCGGACGCCATCGCCACCATGATCACACTGCCGATCACGAGGCAACCCATGCCGGCGTCGCGCTGTTCCTGGTTCGGTTGCGACAGCGGCAGCCACGGTGCGAACAGACCGGGGACCAGCGAGTAGACCGGCAGCAACACGAGCTGGCTCAGCACCGGCGCGAACGGCGACCACGAGCCACGCACCAACGCGAGCACGCCGCCGAGTGCCAGCACGAGCGGGAACGTCAACCACCAGAGCACGGCCTTGCGCGCGCCGTGGAACAGCGGCGTCCAGTGGGCGAGCGGCGCCTGTGCGAACAGTGACGCGGCGCGCCAGTGTTCGGACCGACGCAGCAGCATCAACGCCTGGATCGGCACGACCGCGAGGTAGCCGACCGCCATGCTGTCCATGAACGTCGAGGCCCCGGCGTGGCGGCGGCTGCCGACGCCGAGCGTCATCACGAGCGGCAGGATCACGAACGGCACGATGCTCGGGTACAGCTTGAGCTTGGTCTCGCGGTCCCTGGCGAGGTAGGCGCTCGTCAGCAGGAACGACTGGCGTTCGACGGGATCGCGCAGCCACCAGCGCAGCGGTGCCAGATGGACGAGTCTCGGCAACAGGCGCCGTCGCAGCTTGTCCAAAGCGACGGTGGGGCCTTCGGTCAGCGCCATGAGGCCGATGCCGTAGGCGGAGCCGAGTCGCACGAAGGCGAGCCACACGGTGAGGGCGGTGGCAGAGACCGCCAGCAAGGCGGGCAGCCACACCTTCGACCACGGCAGAGCCCCGCTCAGCAACACGTCGAGCGCCCCGAACCACACGGGCGGCAGTAGCAGGCCCCAACCGTGGGTCGGATCGAATTGCTGGAGCGCCTCCATGTCGATCAACCGCGGCATGAGTTGGCCACTCGTCACCATGACGACGACCAGCAGCGTCTGCAGCATCGTCAGCAGGTTCTCGAAGCGCTCGCGCGGAAACCACTTCAGGCACAGGTTGTAGACGAGCACGATCAACGCCGCCGAGAACACCATCAAGAGCAGCGTCGAGACGGCGTGCGCTGGTGCAAACGCCCAGGTGCTGCCCTTGCTCCAGAAGCCCGTGACGAGGCCGATGGTGTTGAGCGCGCCAGCGAGGATGAGCGCGAACGCCACGAGCACGAACGACTTCGCACGCAGCAGCTGCTCGGGTCGCACCGGGCGGTGCAGCAGGATCTCCGCTTCCTCGCGCATGAACAGCTTGGTGCCGGCGTTGCCGGCCAGCGTCAGCGACGCGAACAGGAACGTGAAGGCGTGCAGCAGACTCGCGAAGGCGAACGCGTCGAGCCCGAACGCCATCAGGGCCGGCATCAGGCCGAACAGCCCGTAGAGCACCACGGTCAACGTGAGGCTCATCTGCTTGCGTTTGCGATGCGCAGCGACCTGGGTTGCCGCGCGGCCGCGGAACAACAACTTCCAGAACACCGAGCGCAGCACGCGCTCCACGGAGGGTGGGGCCGGTGCGGTCACGGCAGCAGGTTCTTGGCGAAGTCGGCGGCGCGCGCCTCGAGCCCCGTGAGGCCCGTGAGGCGCGTGAACAACTGCTCGAGCGTGTCGGCACCGTGCTCCGCCAGCAGCGCAGCCGGTGTGCCTTCGACGAGCAGCTTGCCCTTCGTCATGATCGCGACGCGGTGGCACACACGTTCGACGACGTCGAGCACGTGCGAGCTGTAGACGATGGTCTTGCCCTCGCGTGCGAGCGTCTCGAGCAGCGCCTTGAAGCCGACCGCGGCGTTGGCGTCGAGGCCGTCGAGCGGTTCGTCGAGCAGCACGACGCGCGGGTTGTGCAGCAAGGCGGCGGTGATGACGATCTTGCGCCGCATGCCCTTGCTGTAGGCACCGAGCAGCTTGCTGTTCAGCGTGCGCTCGTCGAGTTCGAAGAAGTCGAGGAACTGTCGGATGCGTGGCCGCGCCTCGTGCTCGCCGAGGCCGTAGAGGGCGGCGACCATGAGCAGGAACTCGAGGCCCGTGAGCGCTTCGTAGACGGCACCCGAGTCCGGCACGAACCCGAGCAGGCGTTTCGCTGCCAGCGGCTGCTTGCCGATGTCGACGCCGCAGATCGTGGCCGTGCCGGCGTCGGGTTCGAGCATGCCGGTGACCATCTTCAGCGTGGTCGTCTTGCCGGCCCCGTTCGGTCCGAGCAGGCCGAGGATCATGCCGGGCGGCACTTCGAGCGTGAGCTGGTCGACGGCAGCGACGCCGCCGAAGTACTTCGTCAGCCCCTGGATCGAGATCATGGGGCGGCATCATGGGTGCTGG
>JAYUCN010000753.1:0-8363 GCA_043740335.1 Planctomycetota bacterium | reverse complement strand
TGTTTGGCTGTCTGCCTTTGCCGCCTCGTCATCGCCGTCGCCCGTCACGGCCGTGGTATCGGCCGCTGCGTTGCCGGCTCTGGAGCCGACCAAGGTTGGCGCCGCAGCTACTCGTCGAACGTATGGTGACACCGGATCTGACCTCGGATACCTTCCGTGCCACTCGCCTGCCCCGCTCCATTGCGGAGAAGGCTAGGCCTTCGCAATCATGGATCGGCCAATGGATCGGCCAGTGCGCATCGCCGTGGTCGGACCGGTCGACGACCGTCTGCTCGGCGACCTCCGCAACCTGCCCCTGCGGCCGGAGGTCCGACCCTGGCCCTCGCTGTGCGGGGACAGCGAAGCACTTGCCCGCTTCCAGCCAGACCTGCTCGTGGTCGCGTTCGGCGCCGACGCCGCCGAGGAGATCGGTGCCCTGCGCCTGCTGCGCAACCTCTGGCCCGCCATCGCCGTGATCCTGGTCTGCCGGGCGGCAGACGAGCTCGGCAACGCCCCGATTGCGACGCGCTTGTCGGCCCACCTCATGGTCTACCCGGACACTCCGGGCCAGTTGGCGGCGACGATCGAACAGGCACGTCTCGGCAGCGACCGGCCGCGCGCCGACGTGTTCGTCGATCTGGCGCGCGGCATCGCCGACGAGATCAACAATCCCCTGATGTTCGTCTCGGGCCACCTGCAGCTCCTGCGCGCCAGTCTCGAGGCCGCCAGCGAACGCGACCGCCGCGACCAGATCGCGGCAGCGCTTGCGGGGCTGCTGCGCATCCAGACGTCGGTGGATCGCCTGCGCCTCCTGTCGCAGGCAGCGAACGGCCCCCGCCGCCGCGAGCCGATCGATCTGGTGGCCCAGCTCGCTGCTTGCACCGCCGCACGCGAGAACCTGCAGCAGCCGCTCGCGTCCCTCGTCGTCGCCGATGGCGCGCACGTCGTGTCGGGCGATCTCGAACAGTTGCACGCCGCGATCGCCGCCGTGGTCCGGTTCGCCGACGAACTGGCGGCGCTCGGTGCCACGAGCCAGCTGCAACTCGACGCCCTGCCTGGCGCCCGGCGCCTCCGCCTCGTCGCCGCGGGTGCTGGCCTCGCCACCTGGCAGCTGCCGCGCACGTTCGAACCCTACTACCCCAATCGCGCGCTGCGCGGCCAGGGCCACGGGCTCGGCCTGTTCCTCGCGCAGACCGTCGTGCTCGGCCACCGCGGCCAGACCACGGTACAACGCCAGCACGACGGTTCGCTGCAGTTCGACTTCGTGCTGCCGGTCTGACCCTTCGCCGCCACCGGGCTACATCGGCGTCGGCGCCATCGCCGCCACGTTGGGGTCGATGGGCCCGAGGATGCGTTTCACGACGGCACTCTCGGCCATCGACCAGAGCATCGACGTCACCATGTAGACCATGAGCGCCGACGCGTAGCCGTAGAGCATCAGGCCGAACAGGATCGGCATGTAGCGCATCATCGACTGCATCTGGCGCGCCTGCGGGTCGGTCGGCAGCGGCATGCGCAGCTGCATCCAGACGAACATCGAGATCCACAGGATCGGCAGCAGGTTGAACTCGTGGGGCCAGAACGGCAACGCGAACAGCGCGTCGGCGCGACTCAGGTCCTGGATCCAGCTCACGAACGACTGCTGGCGCAGATCGTAGGCCGTGCGCAGCGCCGTGAAGAGGCCGATGTAGATCGGCATGGTCAGGAAGATCGGCAGGCAGCCGCCGATCGGCGGGATCATCTTGTTCTCGCGTTGGAAGGCGAGCATCGCCTGCTGGTAGGCCTTCTGGTCGTCGCCGAACTTCGTCTTCAGCGCCTCGAGCTTCGGCTTCAACACGGCCATGCGCGCGCCATAGGCGCGCATCGACTTCTGCATGCGAAAGTTCAGCGGCGCCAGCAGTCCGCGCACGAGGATCGTGAGCATGATGATGGCAAGACCCCAGTTGCCGATCACACCGTGGAACCAGCCCAGCAGTCGGAGCAGCAGCTTCGCCATCGGCCGGCCGCCGGGCACCGTGATGCCACCGCAGCACGGCGGCGTCAGGTCGACGTCGAGGATCGGCGCGAACCGCTCCGGGTCGGCCAGTGTCGCGAAGACGCGGTACGACTTCGGGCCAAGATACAGACCGAACGAGACCCTCGTCTCGGCATCGCGCGCCGGGATGGCTAGCGACAGACCGTAGCGGTTGCGCGTCACCGTGTTCGCGCCCGTCTTGCTGTCGGGGTCGTCCGGGTTTGCCAACGTGTCGACCCTTGGCAACGTGTCGACGTCGATGCGCGTGAGCGCCGCCCGGCTGTCAGGGTTGCTCGGGTAGAGGAAGGCGCCGAAGAAGCGGTTCGTATTGCCAGCGAACGAGATCTGGTGCGGGTCAAGGTCGAGCGTCTGCACCTTGCCAGCCGAGGGCCCGACGTGCTTCTCGGTGCCATCCGGCAGCGCCGCGATCGCCATCGACGACGTGCCGATGAGCGCCACCTCGGACGGATTGACGAGGGCCGGGCCGAGCAGCGTGAACGTCACCTGCCCGCCGGGTTCCGCAGCCTTGTTGCGCAGCACGAACTCGAGCACGAACCCACGCTGCGTGGGATCGTGGCGCAGGATCTTCTCGAGCACGAGGCCGTTGCCCGAGTCGATCGAGAACGCCACGCCATCCTCGAGTTCGCGGTAGGTCCATTCGGCCAGGGCGAGATCCTGCGGGAAGTGCGTCTGTGCCTCATCCCCCACCAGGCGCAGCGCATGGTCGTCCCCGTTGAGCACGAGCAGCATGAAGTCGTCCGTCGTGTGCGGCTGCGTGCGCGCCGCAACGACGGACTTGTAGTGATCCGCGAGCTGCAGCCAGACCAGCCCACCACCGAGGCGCGAGAAGCGCGCCCGGACACTGCCGGGGGCACCACGCTGACCGAAGTCGTGCGTGAAGCCCACCTCGGTGGAGCCTTGCGCGATGCCGGCAGTCGCCAACAGCAACAGGAACAGAGGGAGAAGCAGCTTCTGCATCAGGATTCTCGGGGCGCCGCGCACAGGGCAAGGGCGCGTTCCATGCGGTTCATGCCGGTGGCGGTCGTCACCGACCCTGCGCCAACCGGTCCGCCAGATAGTCTGGCAGCTCGGGGATCGCGCGGATCTTCGCCATGGTGGCGTCGACGTCGTACTCGAGGCGGTGGAAGCGCACGGTGCCGGTCGTGCCATCGCCATCGTAGGTCGCGAACGACAGGCGCCGGTCGCCGTCGCGAGGCTGGCCGACCGAACCGATGTTGATCATCGCGGAACCGCTGACGCGCCACTCCATGCCGATCTCGGCCGGCATCAGGAACCCGCCTGACTTCAGGTAGACACCGGGCACGTGGCTGTGGCCGACGAAGCACAACTGCGCGTCGCCCATCTTCTCGAAACACTCGTCCATCTTCTGCTTGTCGGTGGCGTCGCGCGGCACCAGGTACTCACGCACGGGGTCGCGCGGCGAACCGTGCACGAACAGCATCTGGCCCTCGCGGTGTTCCTTCTTCATGCCGTCGAGGTAGTTCCAGAACTTCATGTTCTCCTCGCGCGGGCAGTCGCGGCGGCTCAGCTGGTCGCGCGTCCAGTCGATCGCGGCGCGCGCCCGCGGGTTGAAGTCCGAGGCGTAGAACATGGCGCCGTGCTCGTGGTTGCCGAGCAACGAGAACTCGGCCCGCTGCATGACGGTGCGCAGCGTTTCGCGCGGCTCCGGGCCATAGCCGATGATGTCGCCCAGGCAGACGACGCGCGTGCACTCGAGCCGATCGACCTCCTGCAGGCAGACCGTGAGCGCCTCGACGTTGCTGTGGATGTCCGAGATGAACGCGATCATGCGGGGAACGGGCGGCGGAAGGTAAGGGCACGGCTGGCGACGTGCAAAAGGAGACGCGGTAACTTCGTCGCCTTCCTGATCCCGTGACACCACCAGCTCCCATCCCCGATGTTCCGCTCTGGGTCGTCACCGGCCCCACCGCCTCCGGCAAGACCGCGCTGGCGCTGGAGCTGGCGGCACGGCTCGGCCTGGAGGTGCTGTCGATGGATTCGATGGCGGTCTACCGTCGCATGGACATCGGCACTGCAAAACCGTCGGCCGCCGATCGCGAACGGGTGGCGCACCACCTCATCGACCTCGTCGAGCCGCACGAGACGTTCGACACGGCGCGCTGGTGCGCGGCCGCCGCGCAGGCCCTCGACGCGGTGCACCGCCGCGGTCGGCGAGCCCTCTTCGTCGGCGGCACACCGCTCTATCTCATGGCATTCTTCAAAGGCATGATGCAGGGGCCGGCCGCGGATCCCGAGCTGCGGGCAAGGCTCGAGGCGCGTGAGACCGCCGAGCCGGGCGGCCTGCACACCGAGTTGCAGCAGCGGGATCCGGCCGCCGCCGCCCGCATCCATCGGGCCGATCGGCGCCGACTCGTGCGCGCGCTCGAAGTGCTCGAACTCACGGGCCTGCCCATCAGCAGCCAGCAGGATCATTTCGAACGCAGGGGCTGGCTGCGGCCGTGCCGCATCGTCGCCGTGCACCGCAACCGGGAAGATCTGCATGCGCGCGTCAGGGAACGCACCGAGGCGATGCTCGACGGCGGCCTGCTCGCGGAGACCGAAGCCATCGAACGCAGCGGCGGGTTCTCGCTGACTTCGGGTGCGGCGATCGGCTACGCCGAGTGCCGCGCCTTCCTGCGCGGTCGCTACAAGGACCGCGAAGAGCTGCGCAATCGCATCCGTCGCAACACGCACCAACTGATCCGGCGACAGACGACCTGGCTGAGGCGCCTGCCCGAGATCGTCTGGCTGTCGCCCACTGCAACGGTCGAAGAACTGCACGCGGCGTTGGATGCTCCAGTATCCGAAGGACCGCACCGATAGGATGCGCCGCGCCCATGTGCGGATTCGCCGGCCTCTTCCTGCTCGCTCCGTTCACCCCGAAGGAAGGCCTTGCGTCGCGGGTCGCGGCCATGGCAGCGACGATCGCACACCGCGGCCCCGATGCGCAGAACGTGCTCGTCGAGTCGTTCGCGGCCGTCAGCTTCCGGCGGCTCGCGATCGTCGACCTCGTCACCGGCGACCAGCCCGTGCGCTCTGCCGACGGCCGCATCCAGGTCTTCTTCAACGGCGAGATCTACAACCACAGAGAGCTGCGCGAGAAGCTGCGCGTCGAACACGGCATCGTCGTGCAGAAGGGCTCGGACGCCGCCGTGCTGCCGCACCTCTACGAGCGCTACGGTGAAGACTTCGTCCTGCTCTGCAACGGCATGTTCGCGATCTGCGTGCTCGACGGTCGCGACGGCAGCTGCCGCCTCTACCGCGACCGGCTCGGCATCAAGCCGCTCTACTTCGCGGTGACGAAGGATGCGGTCGTGTTCGGGAGCGAACTGAAGGCGCTGTTCGCGAGCGGCCTCGTGCGCGCCGCCGTTGACGAGGCGCAGGTCGTGCCGTTCCTCGAACTGTTCTACGTGCCGGGGCAAGCAACCCTGTGCCGAGGCGTCGAGAAGCTCATGCCCGGCGAACGGCTCGTGCTGGAGCAGGGGCGGGCGCCGCAGCGCGAACGGTATTGGCGGCTGTCGGCAAGGAATTCGCCGCGCGCGGACGACGGCCTCGAAGAACTCGATGCCCTGCTCGCCGACGCGACGAGACTGCAGCTCATGGCCGACGTGCCGATCGGCATCAGCCTGTCGGGCGGCCTCGACTCGAGCCTCATCGCGTTCTACGCCCACCGTGGCGACGCGCGCGTGCGCGCCTACACGATCGCCTTCCCCGACACCGATCCGGGGGAACTCGACTGCGCGCGGCAGGTGAGCCGGCAGCTCGGCATCGAACAGGTCGAACTCAGCGCGCCCGCAGGCGACTTCCTCACGGAGCTGGACCGCACGACGTTCTTCAACGACGAACCGGTGGCCGATCCCGCGTTCTATCCAGCGCTGCTCGTGTCGCGCGCCGCCGCGCAGCACGTCAAGGTGCTGCTCGCCGGCAGCGGCGCCGACGAACTGTTCGCCGGCTACGGGCACTACCGCCTGTCGGCGCGCGCCAACGCCTACCGGCTGCTCGCGCATGTGCTCGGCGATGGCCTCGCCAGCAAGGCCACCGGCATGCGCCGGTCGGTCACGGAACGCGCCGCGATCCGCACCTTCGGCAAGGACCGTCTGCCGTGGCATGCGCTGGCGATGACCCACCTGCAGCCGACTGACCGGGCGGCGCTGCGCCCGCTCGTGCGGCGCGACCACATCGAGGAGCTGGCCGCATCGTTCCGCGCCGCCGCTGCCTTCGACCCGCGCAATCGGCAACTGTGCGCCGACACCGAGACCTACCTCCCCCACCAACTGCTGAGCCTGCTCGACCGAACGACGATGGGTGCTTCGATCGAGGGCCGCGTGCCGTTCCTCGACCACCGCGTCGCCGAATTCGCGATGACCGTTCACGGCCAGCACAAGTGGGGCGGCAAGCACGAGAACAAGCTCCTGCTGCGCAAGCTCGCCGCGCGCCACCTGCCGCCCGCGGTGGCCGTGCGCAAGAAGCACGGCTTCCCGAGTGCGGTCACGAAGTGGCTCGCGGCACCGCAGCTCGGTCGCGTGCGCGAGCAGCTGCTCGACCGAGGCACGTTCGCGGCCACCACGTTCCCGGCCACCTGGCTGCAGTCGCTGCTTACGTCGGCCGACACGCTGCACGACAACGCACTGACCGTGCATTCGCTGCTCGTGCTCGAGTCGTGGCACCGCGTGTTCTGTCGCGGCAGCGGGAACCCGGTTGCGAGCCAGGTCGCGGCGGCGAGATCATGAACCCGGCGGCGGGCAGCCTGCGCGAGAAGACGATCAAGAGCCTGTTCTGGCAGTTCCTCGGCGTCGGCGGCCAACGCATCGTGCAGCTCGCGAGCCCGATCGTGCTCTGGCGCGTGCTGGACAAGGTCGATCTGGGCCTGTTCGCCATCGTGCTGTCGGGCATCGGCGTCGTCGAATCGCTGACGACGTTCCTCGGCGAACAGACGTCGATCTGGTCCGACCGCGGCGCCGAACGCAGGTACCTCGACACCGTGTTCACGGTGCGACTCCTGCGCAGCATCCTCATCAGTTCCCTCCTGTGCGGGCTGGCCTGGCCGTTCGCCTGGTTCTTCGCCGAGCCGGACACCGAGGCGCGTTACTGGCTGCCCGGGCTGTTCCTCGTGTTGGCGGCCAACGGCCTCGTCGATGCGGTGCAGAGTCCCGCGCGAGCAGCGAGCATGAAGGGACTGCAGTTCCGTCGCGTCGCGCTCTGGGACTTCGTCGCTTCGGTACTGGGCATCGGCCTGACACTGGTGCTCGCGGTGCTGTGGACGAATGTCTGGGCCCTCGTCGTGGGTTACATCAGCAGCACGGCGATGCGCACGCTCATGAGCTACCTCGCGGCACCACATCGGCCGCGCTTCCGTCTCGACCGCGAAGTGGTGCGCGAGCTGCTGCACTACAACGCGGGCGCAGCCGGCACGCCGTTCCTGCTGCTGATGATCTTCACGGCACACGCGTTCGTGATCGGCAAGGTCGTCGGCAAGGGAGCCGTGGCGGTCTTCGACGGTGCGGGGCGCCTGGCCAAGCTGCCGGAGGACCTGTTCCTGCGCGTGCTCGCGCCCGTGGCGATCCCGGCGTACGCGCAGCTCAAGGGCGACATCCCACGGCTCGGACGCGCCTGGGTCAACGCCGTGCGCGCGTTCCTGCTCGTGGGCACGCCGCTGACCGTGAGCCTCGCCTGGTGCGGCGACTCGTTGCCGGCGTTCGTGTTCGGCGCCAAGTACGTGCCCATCCCCGGCCTGTTCGCGCTGCTCGCGTTCCACGGAGGCCTCGCCGGCCTGACGTCGGTCGTCGGCCCGCTGTTCTGGGCAGTCGGCCACCCCAAGTGGGACCGCCGCGCGCAGTTCTTCCGCTGCCTCGCCATCTATGGGGTGGGCATCCCGGCAGTGCTCAGCTTCGGCGTCACGGGCTTCGCGGCGGCTACCTGCATGGCCGTCGCGGTGGCTCTGCTGCTGTCGCTCGCCTACGCGCTGCGGTACCTGAACCTGCGCTGGAGCGACCTCACCCATTCGGCCCGCGACGGACTGGTCATCGGCGCGCTGTTGCTCAGCTGCATGCTGCTCGTCGACCTGCTGTGGGCACCGACGCACATCCTGCGCATCGTCATCGCCGGAGCAGTCGGTGGTCCCCTGACGGGCCTGCTGATGCTGCAGCTGCTGCGCGAGCGCCAGGTCGGCACACCAAGCGATCTCGGCCAGATCCCAGTCGAACCGACGTTGTGATCGAAGTTGGCTTCCGTCGACGGTGACAGGAAGATCGCGCGCGTGAACACAGCGACCGATAGAGCGACCCTCGTCGCGCGCGCCGAGGTGCTCGGGGCCTCGCTGGCTCTCGACCGCGCCGAGCGCTTGCTCGCC
>JAYUCN010000752.1:0-8374 GCA_043740335.1 Planctomycetota bacterium | reverse complement strand
ACGCCACCCGGGCGGCAACCTGGTGACATCCAGTGTGAGGATCAGCCGTTCTGGGAAGATCACTTCGACGATCGAGTACGAGCCGAGAATACCGCTGTCGCCAAGGTGCACCAGTTGTTCCAGGACCGCCAGTGCTCGAGACTGCGAAGCATAGATAACGCGTGTCCCTGGGCTGTTCCATCGACCACCGTAGAGCCGAGCGCCCTCTCCATCGAACGCGGTACCAACGTAGCGCGTCTTGGTGATGCGCCACGCGTGTGTGTCCGGCGACGCCGCCGAAGTCACGAAATGACGCCGTGCTCGAGGCGACCGATCAGGTGTTCGACTTCGCGCGCCCCGAACTCGGTACGCGAGTACTCAATCGGGGTAGAACCGCCAAGTGTGGGTTGCGAAGACGTAAGCCATCGCTTTGCCGCGTCCCGGTCGCCTTCGAACAGGCGGAGAGCGAGCCCAGCAATCCTGGTTGTCGTCAACAACCGATCGGACTCCGCCGGATTCAGCCAGCCCTCCTTGCGCCGTCGTTCGAGCGTTCTCGAACTGAGCCCCACCCACAAGCAGACCATGCCAAGCGACAACGCCATCTGAACGGCGAAGTACTGCAGGTAGCTGAACCGGAACCCTTTCTCCAGCCTGCTGGCCAGAGCCTCACTGTGGAGAGCCTGGATGCCAAGCAAGGCCACATACCAGTGGACTCCGGCAGGCTCGTCGAACTTGAGGACAGCGGGCGTTCTCGAACGGGTCATGTTCCTGGTCTTGCCAACTGGCATAACGCTAACCTGCCGGATGCCGAATATCAAGTTCAGGGCATGGGGCGGCCTCCGATCTCGCGACAGCGCCTACCTGAGGTACGGCGAGCGAAGAGAGCAACAGCGGCGTCATGGTCATGGCAAGGCGCGTTCGCAGAACCACCAGAGGCCCGCGAGGCCGACTGCTGCCGACAGGACCGTCGGCAGGCAGCGGGCGAACGCGCGACGCATCGCGACGGCCAGCAGCGGCACGATCACGAGCGCGAAGGCCAACTGGCCGACCTCCACACCCAGGTTGAAGGTAAGCAGCGGCACCAGCATGTCGGACCCGCCTACATGCAGATCCGCGAGCACGCTGGCGAAGCCGAAGCCGTGCACGAGGCCGAAGCCGAAGGCCAGCGGCCAACGATGCGATCGACGTTCGCCGCGCTGCACGAGGTTCGCGATCGCGACCCAGACGATCGACACCGCAATGGTGCTCTCGACGAGCACACTCGGCAGCCGCACGAGGCCGAGGGCCGCGGCGACCAGCGTCAGCGAATGCGCCACCGTGAACGCCGTGATCGTCGCTACCGCGCGACGCAGCGTGACGCCCGCGGCGAGCAGCGCGAGCAGGAACGCGAGATGGTCGAAGCCGGTCAGGATGTGTTCGATGCCGAGCAGCAGGAAGTGCCTGGCCTGGCCGAACCCGGCCGCTGCAGCCGCGGCGCCCGGCACGCGGAACTCGCGCAGGCCGCCGCCGAGCAGTGCGTCGGCCAGGATCGTCTCGCCGGCCCCGAGTGCCGCGACGTAGCAACGATGGCCGCGCGACAGGCGGCGCAGGAACTCGAGGTCGAGCGTAGCCTCGCCGTCGCGTGCGACGAAGTTCAGGGTCAGCTCGATGTCGTGGTTGCTGGCGATTGCCGTCTGCAAGCCGAGCAGTTCGCAGGCCCCATCCGTGCCCCGCACGACGAACGCCGCGGTGGCGAGTTCACGCAACGGTGCCGCGGCGGCCAGCAGTTCCGCGGCGTCGATCGCGCCATCACCGTTGGCGTCGAACGACGTGGCCGCCTGGAAGTCGGCGTTGGCGAACGCGGCGTGCACGACCATGCCATCGCCGGCGCGCACGATGCGCACCGAACTCAGCCCCGGGTCGTGAGGCACGGGCAAGCACCACGAGCACAACAAGGGCAGCGCAAGGGCAACGAACGACATCATGCCTCCTTCGTCACGAGCGCCGCCCGACAGTCGACACACGGAGTCGACAGCCGGGCGGTCGCGGTGGACTCAGTCGTGCGTGTGCACGCGGCCGTTGTGGGGAGGAGCCGCGTACGGCAGCACCTTGTTGTAGACGGCGTCGTTGCCGTTCACGTTGTCACCCGCGAGCCGGATGATCGGCGGGTTCACGCGCAGGTCGCTGATGGCAGCGCTGACGGCGATGTCGTAGACGTCGTCGCCGAAGCGCCGGCCGTTCGGCCAACCGCCCGGGATCATCTTGTTCTGGAGCGGACTGAAGATCGTGTCGCCGCCGAAGAACGACAGCCGCGAGAAGCCCGCGTCGTCCGGGTTGGTCGGGTGCGAGGGGCCACCGCCCGCGAGCCGCACCGGCACCGTCGACAGGTCGACCTTGATGAGGTCGGGGATGAAGATGCCGGCGAGGTCGGTGCGATTCGTGGTGATGCCAGGAATCGGGTTGCTCGTGAAGACCAACGCGTTGAGCAGCGCCGCGATTTCCGGTGTCAGCGCGTAGTTCGAGAACAGCTGCGCATCGGTCTCGGGCGTCAGACGGTTGTAGGCGTCCTTGTCCTGCGTGGCGACGAAGCCCTCGCAGAACAGCGGGTTGCCCTGGCGACCGACCTGCACGAACGGCCCGTACTGGATCGGGTCCATGACGTCCGTGCGCAGCTCGACTGCCTGGCGGTAGGTGCTCGCGTGCACGCCGACGATCTGCATGTCGCCGCCGATCATCGCCACCGGGATCTGCAGCGCGATGGAGTGCAGGTTGAAGCCCTTCTGGTTGTCGTTGCCCGGATTGCGCAGCGACAGCAGGTCGAAGGTCGCGCCGATGTCGGCGTAGAAGCCGTCGTCGCGCTGACCCGCCCAGCTCACGAAGCCGTTCGCCAGGCTCTTGATGGTCTGCGCTGTGTAGGTGTCGAGCTGGCTCGACTGTGCGACGCCGGGTTTGGCCGGGCCGTTGCCGGCATTCAGGTTGTAGTGCGGCGTGGCGATGCCCTGGTTGTTGGGCGGCACCTTGCCGTTGCCGAGCACGGTGATGCCACGGCCACCGGGGTGCCAGTCGATCTCGATCACGTCGTAGGTCTGCGTGAGGTTCTGGGCCGCGTCGTCGACGTTCTGGATCACGCCCGAGTAGGAGCCCAGGATCGTCGCCTGCGACTTGTAGCTCGTGCGGAACACGAAGACGTAGCTGTAGGACTTGCGGCCGAGGGCCACGTCCGCACCCGTCGACACGTGCAGCGCGTAGGCGACGCGGTCGTCGAAGTTGAACTTGTTCGGCCCGATGCCGGGGTCTTCAAACGGGTACACCGACAACGCCACCGACAGGAACTTGCCGTTGCCGGGTGCCGGCCTGACGAACGCGTAGACGTCGGTCGTGTTCGCCGCGTCGTCGAGGATGATGAGGGGCGCATCCATGTGGCTCGACGCCAACAGGGAAGTGGTGCTCGCGACGAGCGCCGCGAGCGAGAGGATTCGCTTGTTCATGATGGATTCGAAGGAAGTGACAGGAACCACGGTGCCGCCGCCCGCCTCGCGGGCGGTCGTCACCGAGTGGGATGGTGCGCAACGCTCAGAGGTGCCGCGTGAGGTCGGCGAGTTCGGCGGCTTCGCTCGGCAACAAGGCGCCGGCGCGCGCACGCGCGGCGTCGGCATGGGCCACGGCCATGGCCCGCTCCCCCGCCGCGTGCGCCACGAGGGCAGCGTGCAGGAACACGCGCGCATCTCGCACACCGACGGTGAGGGCCTGGTGCATGGCCGCGCGCGCGCCTTCGACGTCGCCCGCACGCAGGCGCGCGATGGCGAGGGCGTCCAACGTGTACGCGTCCTGCCGGATCTTGAACTCGGCCTCGGCCAGTCGCAGGGAACGGCCGGCGTCGCGGTCGTGCGCCGCGAGCCACAGCGCGAACGTGCGCGGGTCCTCGCGCTCGCCCGAACGTTCGAGTTCGGCCTCGGTAGTCGCCGCTTCGGCATGGCGGCCCGCCGCGTGCAGGGCATCGGCGTAGGCCCACAGGTGCTCCGGTAGCGGATACCGTGCGGCGGCGCTGGCGAAGCTGCGGAGTGCCTCATCGCGCTGGCCGAGCGCCCACGCGGCGCGACCGCGGGCCAGCAACGCCGCCGGATAGTCGGGCACGAGTGCCAACGCCTCGTCGGCGAGGCGAAGGGCAGCCGCGTGGTCGTTGCCCTGCAGTTCGAGCCCGGCGCGGCGGCTCAGCACCCACGCGAGCGACTCGGGGTCGCGTTGGCTGCCGGCGACCGCGGCGTTGCCGAGCAGTTCGCGGCAACCCTCGGCGTCGCCCTGCATCCAGCGCATCTGCGCGGCCCGCGCGTAACTCTGCAGGCAGGGCTTGCTGTCGATCATCTTCTGGTAGACGGCGCGCGCTTCGTCGAGCCGACCCTGGTCGAGCAGCACGTCGCCGAGCAGACCGTGGTCGAGGAAGAGTCCGCGCGCGGCGACGAGTTCGCGCGCGATCTTCTCGGCGGCGGCGAAGTCGTGCAGCGCATGCTTCACGTGGCCGCGCACGAGGCGGGCGGCGAAGTTGCCGTCGGCGGCCGCTGGCATGGCGTCGGCGCACGCTTCGGCCTGCTTGTAGAAGCCGGGGTCGCCGGTGACGCGCGCCTTGGTGATGAAGAGGGTCGCGAGGCGTTCGAGCCGCGGCACATCGGGTTGCTCGCGGACCTTCACCTGGGTGGTCCGGATCTGTTCGTCGAGCGTGGTGTCACCGCGCTGCGCGGCGAGCGCTACGCGCAGGGCCGGCGACGCAGCAGAGGCAGTAGCGGTGGCCTCAGGACCACCTGCGCTCTCTCCGCACGAGACCGTGAAGGCCGCAATGGCGCCGAGCAGGACGAGGCGGGCAGGGGAACGACGACGACGTTGTTGGGTCACGCTCCTTCAGGTAGGGCGAGACCGCGCCATGTCACTGCAGGACCTGCTGCCTACCCGACGGCGCCCGCCTTGCCTTCTCGCATCCTCACGGGCGAAGCCGCCAACGTGTCGAGGATCGGCTTGCCCTCGGCCCCGTCTTCGCCAAAGGCCAGCACGCCGGTCGGGCAGCTCTGCACGCAGGCCGAGCAGCGCACACACTCGGGATCCTGCATCGGCAGCCCCTTGTTGGCGAAGTTCATGACGTCGATGCCCATGTGGCACACCGACGTGCAGACGTTGCACGAGATGCACTTCTTCTTCTCGGCGAAGATGCGGAACTTCGAGAAGCGCGCATAGATGTGCATGAGCGCCGCGAGCGGGCACGCGAAGCGACACCAGACGCGACCACTGAGGTGCCAGTAGAAGCCGACGCCGAGGATGCCCGCCCACAGCACGTCGACGAACCACTCGTAGTTGAGCAGCGGCAGGCCATGGTAGATCGCGTCGAAGACGCGGCCGAGGCCGCTGCCGGGCCAGGCCCACGCCAGAGAGCGCAGCACGAACAACAGCAGCGCCAGGCCCAGGAAGACCTGGCCGACGAAGTTCCAGCGGTTGGCTCTCGGTCCGTGTGGCATCTTCGTGCGGTGCGTGTCGCCGAGCGTCTCCGCCAGTGCCCCGCACGAGCAGATCCAGCCGCAGTAGGCGCCCTTGCCCCACTTCCAGACGATCAGCGGAATCAGCACGAACGTCTGCACGAGCGACACCCACAGCCAACCCTGCATCGGCTGCTGGGTGAACACGTTGCCGAAGAACAACGGCCACGCGAGCACGAAGCCGAACGCGCGCCAGTACTCGCGCCCCGAGCCGTAGTCGACCCTCGGGAAGAACTCGTCGGCGAAGCCCGCGAGCGCACCGCTGTCGAAGACGCCGTTGCTGCCGAGCCAGGGCAGCAACAGGTACGGCAGCAGGAACAGCGGCACCATCTGCACGGCCATGAGCGTCAGGGTCTGTACCTTCACGTACGGCGTGCGCCGACGGCGGATGCGTTGGATGCCGAACAGCGTCACGCACAGGCAGTAGGCGAGTGAGTAGTAGAACCCGGGATCGCCGACGGCGAAACGCAGCGTACCGAGCAACGTCGTGCGATCCGCGAACGCACCACCCCACGACGTCCAGGTCGCCTCCATGCGGAACGGAAACCAGCCGTGGTTGGTGAACAGCTCGTTGATGCGGAACGGCGTGCCGCCCTTCTTCCAGTGGTAGACGAAGAAACTCAGCAGCATGATGACGGCCAACGATGCCCACCGGCCGGTGCTCCATTCGCCGTGGATCCGGACACCGCTCTTGCGGAAGAAGTCGAGCGGCGCCTCGCGCCCGATCATCGTGAAGACCGCGTCGTTCGGCAGTTGCTCGGTCTTGCCAGCGCCGTCCTTGAGCACGACGGCGGTGTCGGCGATCGACTGCACCTGTGTGCCGAGTCGCAACTGGATGTGCCCGGCGCGACGGTGCTCGCCGAGGAAGGCGCCGCTGCTGGTGCCGACGCGCTCGCTGGTCGGCGACTCGACGCCGACTTCGGCCATCGGATCGCGCTGCAGCTCGGTCAGCTTCTCGAGGTTGTCGGGTTTGGGGCGCGAGAACTCGTTCTTGCGATAGCTCAGCGTGACACTGCCGCCACACTGCGCGATCGCGATCGCGGCTTCGAGTGCACTGTCGCCGCCGCCGACGATCAGCACGTTCTGGCCGCAGTAGTCCTTGGGGTCGTGCAGGCGGTTGCTGACCTTGCCGAGTTCTTCGCCTGGCACGGCGAGCTTGCGGAAGTTGCCCGAGCGGCCGATCGCGACCACGACGCGCAGCGCCTGCATCGGCACGCCCTTCGCGATCGCGACCTCGAGCAGCGCGCCCTGACGGAGCACGTGCTCGGCGTGCAGCATCTTCGGCACGACGCCGGCCTTCTGCGCCTGGGCGCGCAGTTCGTCGAGCAACGGCTCCTTCACCTGTGCGGTGAACTGCAGATCGCCCGCCGGCACCATCTCGGTCGGGTAGGTGAAGATGGGCTTTTGCTTCGGGAAGTTGACGACCGTGCTGAAGGGCTCGCTCGCCTCCAGTAGCTGGAACCGCAGGCCCTGCTTCTTCGCCTCGATCGCGGCGGCATAGCCAGACACTCCCCCGCCGATGATGACGAGGTCGTAGCTGCCCTCCGGCCGCTGCTGCTTCGCCTTCTCGAAGGCCGGATCGGCGGCGATGGTCTGGATGGCGCGCGCGCCGGTGTCGGCCGAGAACTTGAGCAACGGAATGCCGGTCAGGTCGCCGACGACGTAGAGGCCGGGCACGTTGGTCGAACCATCGGCTGCGACGATGGGCAGCTTCTCGACGGCGCCGCCGGGCCAGCGCAGGTGCAACCAACGGGCGTAGCGAGTGAAGAGCGTTCGCATGGCAATGACCTGGTGGTGTGAGGGCGGGACGAGTCCCCGCGAGCGGGCACCGATTTCAGTGGGAGAACGATGTCACGACCGGCGGATGCAGGCGATACCGGGCAATGGTGCCGAGGATCTTCCATCCCGCGAGCACGACGCCGCGCACGGTGCCGGAGATCTTGCTGCGGCCGAGGCGACGGCGATAGCGAACCGGGACCTCGGTGACCCGCAACTGGCCGAAGTGCGCGCGCAGCTGCATCTCGACCGTCCACCCGTAGTCGCGGTCCTGCATGCCGAGCGCCATCAGGGCCTGGCGGCGAATGACCCGGAACGGCCCGAGGTCGGTGCAGCGGATGCCGAACAGGAGGCGCATGAGGAACGTCGCCAACCAGTTGCCGAACCGCGCCTGCGGCAGCAACGCCGCGCGCGAAGCTCGATCGACCATGCGCGAACCGATCACGAGATCGGCTTCGCCGCGCAAGACCGGCGGCAACAGCAGGCGCAGGTCGTCGGGGAAATCCGAGTGATCGCCATCGAGGAACACGATCACGTCACTGTCGGGAACGGCCGCGATGCCGGCGAGGCACGCCGCGCCATAGCCACGCCGCGGTTCGTGCACGACGCGCGCACCGCCGGCGCGCGCCACCTCCGCCGTGCGGTCCGTGCTGCCGTTGTCGACGACGACGACCTCGCTCACGAGGTCGTGCGGAATCTCGAAAAGGACGCGCGGCAGCGCTTCCTCTTCGTCGACGGCGGGGATCACCACGGCCACGCGCGCGCGTGCGCACGCGAGCGACGGCGTCGCCATCGCCGCCACGTTCGCAGTCGGCTCGCTCGTGGCCGGCGCAGTCACTTGTCCTTCCGAGCCGGCTGCGCGTTGAGTTCCCAGGAGTAGTCGAGGTAGGCGATCGCAGCCGCGGCGACTTTTTCGTCGAACTGTTCGCGCAGCAGCTTGCGCACGCCCGCCTCGCCGCCGAAGTCGGCGCCGAACCACTCGAAGATCTTGGACAACCGCGTCGTCTTGGCATCACCGACCTGATTGCGCGTCGTGTCGCGCAGGAACGCCTTCAAGTTCGCGGTCAGGACCGCCTCGAGGTCGGCGGCCTCATAGGCGCGAGACAGCAGCGGCGGGCACG
>JAYUCN010000751.1:0-8377 GCA_043740335.1 Planctomycetota bacterium | reverse complement strand
ACGAGGTCGCCGAGGAACGCGATCACGTGCTGCTGCGAGGCCGTCGGCAGCGCGACGAACGCTTGCCGCGCGGCGGCACCTTCGCCGCCGTGCGCGAGGATCGCTTCGGTCAACGTGGTCGCACGGCCGTCGTGCAGGTAGGGCGCCGTCGAGCCGACGCCCCAGAGGTTCTCGGTCAGGAACGTGCTGGCACCGCTGCCGGTCTCGTCGATGTTCTCGGCCAGGTATTGGCCCATGCGGTGGCGCTTCAAGTCGCCATAGAGCGCGATGGTTGCAGCGATGCCAGTGCCGATGCGCACGAACGAGCCGAGGTGCACGGTCTGGCCGCCGATCACCACGACGTTGTCGGGCTGGTCCTGGGTGAGATCGAACCGCACGGGGAAGGCCGGCGTCACGCCGGCGGCGACGGGGTTCTGCAGGCTGGGAAACAGCGCATCACGAGATTTCGGCAGCGCACTGGGCTCGCGGAAGATCGGCTCGGTGAGCACCAGGCTCGGGCGATGGCAGTCGGCGCAGCCGATGGCGGCGAACACGGTCTCGCCATGCACGGTTGCAGCGAGTGCCGCTGGCGGCAGCGCCGCAATCAATCCGAGCGAGGCGAGTTCGCGCCTCGTCACCGGCCGCGGCTGTGCGGCGAGATAGATGGCGAGTGCTGTCATGTCGCCCACCGACAGTTCGTCGACGACATGGTCGCCGTCGGCGTCGTTGGCGTCACCGACGAGTTCGACGGCCTGCATGCCGAGTTCGTTGTGCGCGGCACCGCGATTGAAATCGCGCAGGAACGCCACGCTGCCCTTCCACTGGAACGGCCGCACGACGAGATCGCGGTCGATGCCTTCGAGGTCCGTGAAGTCGAACCGGACTTGGTTGCCGAACAGCGGCGGCAAGGCGTGCAGCAAGCCGAAGCTCACGCCTTTGCTCAGCAGTGGCGCCGTTGCCATGACGCCGCTCTGTTGCACTCGAGCGCCGACGGCTGTGCGGATCGCCAGCAGATCCACCGTCATCTCCTCCGCCAGCCGCTGCACGCCGCCGGCACCGAACAGGTGCGGCGTGTTGCGCTGGATCATGCGGCCGGGGTTGCCGTGGTGGAACGGCTCGCGGATCACATTGCTCTCGGCACCGCCCGCACCGTCGTCGCCCGGCGTGTCGTGGCACGCGTTGCACGACGCCGCGTTCGGGCCGGTCGTGCGCGCGGGCATGTGCGCGGCCCATTCGCCGGGGCCCGACTGGTCGGCGCGCGGCAGGTGCGTGAAACGTTGGCCGTCGCCGACGTTGGCGCCGACCCCGTCGAGCGCGTTGAAGGTCGTCTCGAACAGTTCGTCGCCATGCTCGAACGCGTGTGCATGTGGAGTCTCCTGTCATGCCGAGTGCGCCGCAGGCAGGGGCGGTGCGCTGCACTCTCGGATCAAGTGGTGGTGGTGGGTCGAGTCGGCGGTCACTACGCAGCCGTCGCGCGCCTGAGGCGATCTTTCTATTCTGGCGGGCGATGCTCACGGATGGCGAGGCTGTCGTGCAAGCTGCACACTTCCGACCACCGGGCTCATGAACGCAGCCGCCCAGTCCTTCCCCGTCACCGACGCCTACCGCGGCATGCGGCTCGATCGCTTCCTGCAGCGCATGCTGCCGCGCATGTCGCGCGCGTCGATCCAGGCGGCTATCGCGACCCGGGTGAGCCTCGCGTCGGGTGTCGAAGCAAAGCCGTCACGCCGGCCCGCCGTTGGCGACCTCGTGACGATCGGCCCGCGCGCGGCGACCAGCATGCCTGGTGTCGTGATCCCCATGCTTGCCGAAGGTGCGGGCTGGCTGGTCGTCGACAAGCCCGCGGGCATCGCGAGCACACCTGGCTCGCGTCGTCCTGGTCCGGACGTCGCCACCCTGCTCGGCCTGCCACCCGCCCATCGCCTCGATCGTGGCACGAGCGGCTGCCTGCTGCTCACGCGCGACCAGGCCACGGCGCGCTGCTTCGACCTCGCGTTCCGCGCCAGATGCGTCGAGAAGCAGTACATCGCCGTCGTCGAGGGTTCACCGGCGAACGACGTCTTCGCGATCGAAGCGCCGCTCGGGCCCGACACGACGAGCCGTGTGCCCGGCAAGGTCGCCGTGTTCGCCAGCGGTGCACCGGCGGCGACGCACATCGAAGTGCTCGCGCACATGGGCGATCGCACGCTGTTGCGCGCGCGGCCGCTGACGGGTCGTCGGCACCAGATCCGCGCGCATCTGGCGCATGTCGGTCATCCGATCGTTGGCGACCTGCTCTACGGTGGCGACGAACGGCGCTTCATCCGCTTCCAGCTAGGTCAGCCCGTCGAGACACCTGCGGGACTCGTGGCCGGGCGGCATCTGCTGCACGCGCATCGATTGGCGTTCCTCGATCCGGCTTCACAGGAACGCATCGAGGTCGCAGCACCTTGGCCTGCGGACTTCGGTGGCACGGCGGTTCCTGATTCGGTGCTCGTGTCGCGGTAGACTGCTTCACCTTCCTGTGCAGGCGTAACCGAATGAACCGCAGTCGACTGACTCCCCTGGTCCTGATCGCCGCCGTGGTGGCAGGCGGCTATGTGCTCTACTCAATGCAGCGCGCGGACGAGCCAGTGATCACGCCAGCGCCGGTCCAAGCGCCGGCTGTCACCGAGCCAACAACGGCGGCGCTGCCCGAATCCGCGCCGCTGCCGCTGCCAGTGCCCGAAACGTCGCCGGCCAAGGCTCCTGGTTACATCGCGTATCCCGACGGCACCTTCTATCCACCGCTGAACGGTGTGAAGGTGGCGCCGAAGATCATCTTCCACTCGAAGTTTGCACCGTTTGCCAAAGTCGTGGGCCAGATCCGCGATGCGCGCGGTCGCGAATGGTATGTGCACGAGAATGGTGTGCGCAGCACCACCTACATCAACTCGGCCGGCCTCGAGACCTACGAAGTCGAAAAGGACATGCCACCGGCGGCGATAGTCCCCGAGGAGCATTCGGGCGGCCGTGGCAAGTAGCGGCAAATAGCACGCAGGCACCGGGAAATGGCAACGACGACGACACCCGAGGGATGTCGTCGCCGGTTCCTTCATGCAGCGCTCGTGCCAAGAGGCACACGAGACGATCGTGTCCGATCGGCTCAGAGCGTCTGCAGGCGGCAGGGGCTCATGTGCAGGAGACCGCCCACATCGAACGCAGCTGCTTGCTGGATGACCAGCGTGCCGCCGAGTGTCGGGCGAGAGAGGGTGGGGATTGGCGTGACGAGCCAGGCCTCATCAGCAACGGTGAGCCCGAACCCGATGATCGCGAACGTCCCGGTCACGCAGACCACACCGGTACCCGGGAAGCCGGTGAACCCCACAGGGATTTCGGGGCCGAAACCGGCGGCGATGTCCATCAGGAACACGACCAGGCCGGTGGCGCCGAGGCCCGTCTTGTAGTACTCCATCGTGAGGTCGTCGACACGGCCAGGATTGTCGCCGTTGATGTCGGGATTGCTGCCAGACATCATGGACGCGGTGCCCGGAGCAGGGCCCCAAGTCGCCGGCGGCGGGTTGTTGCTCGGCGTGAACGAGGTCTGGTTCGTGATGGAAAGGGCGATACCAGCCGCGGTGCTGTGTGCGACATCCATGAAGTGGGAGCGGCGCCCGCTGTAGGTCGCGGCGCCTGCACCGGTGCGGCTGAGACCATGGCTGTTCGAGGGGGCGCCCGGCGGGGGCGTCGGGCTGCCTTGGTCCGCGCTAGGCAGGTCGAACACCAGGAACGCGGCGCTCGGGGCGTAGCCGAGCACGATATTCACAGAGATGCCATCCGTGGCTGGCCAGCCCGCCGCTGCTGGCAGAGACCACGAAACGAAGACGTCACCACCACCTTGGATCGGCACCGAGTCGCCGACGCCGACCGTTGTCGGAGGCAAGATCTTGGCGACTGCGACGATCCCGGTGCCGGTCGGACCCGTGACGCCCGTCGCGTAGAACACGCCGGGCTGGTAGGTGAGATCGGGAAAGCCCGGGTTGCTCGTGTCTTCGGGGTACAGCTTGATGCTGCAGGTCTCGGGGGTCGCGCCATTCTGGTCCTGGAGGACGAAGAACAGGGAGGCGATCGTGCGGAATCCCGGCGTGTTGGTGCCCCAACCGGCGAACTCACTGCCATCGATCCGCGTCATGTTTTCCCCGGCAGCCGTGCCGATTGCACCGCGTGAGGTCGCGCCGACCGCCACGTTGTAGCTGAAGCCGATGAAGTCCTGCGCGAGGCAGGGGAGAGAGAGTGCGGCGAACGCCGCCGTGATGGAGATCTTGTGCATGAGTATCTGTGGAGGAAAGAAAGGAGGTGATGATCTGATTTGACCCGGGCCAAAGCGACTCGGTAGCAAGACCCTACTAGGAAAGCCAGGTCTTGGTAAGCCCACGAAGTTCGCACCGTCCACGATTCTCACCGAGCAAGCGGGCATTTCCGCTTCACCGAGTCGATCCCGAAGTGAATGCTTGGAGCCAATGCGAAGTCAGGATCCGCGCCGAACGAACCGATCCCGCATTGTCGACCTTCGTTGGCTGCGCCCTATCCTTCGCCTCTCGAGTGTTGCGCTGGTAGCGAGGCAAGAACTCTGGATTTCCCCAGTTCGTCTTGGACCAACCCTTGGCACGCATCAGCGTGCACCTCTCTTCGAAAGGAACGACCCATGGGTGTTCTGTCGGCGTGTGCGGCTGTCTCCTGCTTCGCGCTTTCTCCCCAGGGCCCGCAGCTGAGCCACACCGCCGGTCAGATTCGCATCAACGACGTGGGTGTCCTGGTCGAGGTGCCGGCGGCGGGCCTGCGCAGCGTCGATGGTCCCGAGGTGCTACTGCGTTTCGGTGCGGCCGAGTGGTATGGCGTTCTCTTCGCCGACGCCAGCGGGATCGTTCGGGCGAGTGCCTCGGGCCTGCTGCCGGATTGGGCTGCTCGCCCGCTCGTTCAGGCCGTCGCGCCGTCGACGAAGCCGAACAACCTCGGTGCGCGAGCGCGCATCCGTTCGCTCGAGATCGACACCGAGGTTCGCTTCGATCCGGATGGCGACCGCTTGCTCGTCAGCTTCGTGTTGCGGAACCGCGGCGCCGAGACGCTGCAGAACGTCTTCTACACACGCGAGTGGGAAGTGCCCGCCGGTGCAGGATTCTCGTTTCCGACGGATTGGGCGAGCGCCGTCGGGGCTTCGCCCAACACCGTGACGCGCCGGATCTGGATGTTCGACGACCTCGTGCCGGGTGCCAGTGCCGGTGGAACCTTCGCGCTGACCTGGGGCCAGGCAGGAACGGATGGCCCCGGCGCCGTTGATGTGCCGCTCTCACCGTGGACCAATGCGGCCTTTCCGACCGGGCTCGTCTTTGGCGAGGCGAACGGCGTCTCGTGGGGCGACTACGACCGCGATGGCTGGATCGACGTGTTCTGTCTGCAGTCGGCGCGCCTCTGGCGCAACCTCAATGGTACCAGTTGGCAACTGGTCGCCGACTTCGATCAGCCGCCCAATGCGCCGTTGAGCGTGACAACCTATCGCTACGGATCCTCGTTCGGGGACTACGACAATGATGGGTTCCCGGACCTGGCAGTAGAGCCGCGGGGGTGTTGTGGCGATCCCTGTTTCCATCTGCTGCGCAATCCAGGCAGCGGGCCGAACTTCGTCGAGGTGGCGACCCCGGCCGGCACGATCATCACGGAGCCATGTGGGCTCGAAGCCGAAACGGCTGGCTGGGCGGATGTCGACAACGACAACGACCTGGATCTGTTTCTGCCGGTCTATCCACCTTGGGTGAGCAGCGTCGGCAACTTCTTCTGGACCAATCTCGGACCGACCGGACCTGGTGGTGCGTACCGATTCCAGGAAACGAGTGCCGCGTCGGGATTGGACAATCCGCCGAACAGCGCACGGCCGGAAGGCGCCCAGTTCTGTGACGTCGACTTCGACGGCGACATCGATCTCTACAGCAACGGCACGCTCTATCAGAACAAGTCGATCGCCGGACTGATCGACTTCGACAACATGACGGAGGCGGCGTGCGGCATCGGGCTCTCGACGGCGCTCGACGAGGGTGCTTTGTTGTTCGACTACGATCTCGACGGCGACTACGACCTCTTCGTCGTCTACACCAGTCAAGGTGTGAAGCTGTGGGAGAACTACGGCGACGGCATGTTCTTCGCCGGTGAAGCCTCGATCATCAACAGCCCCTTCATTGGCCTGGACCTCGGCATGTCGGCGGAGGATTGGGACAACGACGGCGACATCGACTTCACGACGCGTTCGGTGTTCCGGCGCAACATGTTGGTCGAGACGGGCACGCGCCTGTTCCAGGTCGCCACCCACAACATTCCGGCGAGTTTCATCAGTTCCGCGACACCGGCGTGGGGCGATTGGGATCGCGACGGCGACCTCGACTGCGCCCTCGGCAACTGGCTCGAGGTGGCGCGCCTCTATCGCAACACGACCTACAGCGCGGCGACTACAGCCAGCCAGCGCCGCTACGTGCGCGTGAAACCGTTGCGAGACTCGGCTCAGGTGCCGGCTGGGCTCGAGACCGAGTTCGGCGCTTCCGTCGAAATCGCGGTAGTCGGCGAGACGAACCGCCGCCGCAAGAAGTTCACCGCCAGCGGACACGGCTATCTGAACCAGAACGAGTACACGCTGCACTTCGCGTTGCCGCCGGATCCCGACCCGGCGGATCCCTTTGTCGACCTTCGCTTCGATGTCGTCGTCGATTTCCCGACTCGCTCGGGGGAAGGCATCCACCGCGTCGACAAGCACGTCAACCCGGCCCTCGGTTCGATCGACCTTGCGTCCCTCGCCGATCGAGAGATCCAGGTCTTTCGCAGCGGCAAGGTGCGCATCAACGGGTGCGAGGTCCGACCGTACCCGATCGAATTGGCACCACTGCGCACGAGTGGTGGCGGCTTGCGCCTGCCGTCCGCCACCGTCGCGCTCCCAGCACCGTCGAATGCGCCCACGAGCGATCGCTTCGTCGGACTCGACTTCGATACGAACGCGGCATCAGGCATCGTGCGCGTCGCGGAGATCGTCCTGGATGGACAACTGGCCGCGGCGGTCGCCGGTCCGGGCGGGCCGTTCAACCTGGCGCTCTGGGACGTCACGGACCTGACGCGGCCGATGCTCGTGCAGGACGGGACGCTGCTGCGAACCACATCGCCCCGCAATCGCCGCAGCTTCCTGCCGGTGAATTGGCTCCTGCCGGCGCATCGCCACTATCGCCTCGTCGCGAGGGTCACGCAGTTGCGAAGTACCACGATCGTGGGGCCGTTGCTCGAGGGGTCGGTGAGCACGCGTGGGGGGGTGAACTTCCAGGACACAGCACCCGCGAGCGGGGTCAACGTCGCTTTGGCCATCGTCGACAGCACCAGGCTCTACCTGGCGATCCGGTTCCGCGACGCGCGCGTCGACGAATGGGCCGGTCTCGGCGGCGAGCTGGCCGGCTCCAACGGTCGCACGCCGGTGTTGGTGGGATCGGGTGCCCTGGTCGCGGGCAACATCGTGAGCTTGAACGTCCGGGACGCTCTGCCGATGGCCACCACCTTCTTGCTGCTGAGCCAATCGATCGATTGCCAACCGTTGTTTGGCGGCACCATGATGCCGGACAATCCCTTGATCACCCAGGCGACCGCGAGCGCGATTGGCACCGTCCAGATGACGTTCGCCTGGCCGAGTGGACTGCCGTCGGGCGTCACGTTGGCGGTCCAGGCCTGGCTGCTCGATCCTGGCAACGCGAGCGGTGTTTCGGCGACGAACGCGGTTTGGGTCAGTGCGCGGTAGGGCCGCACCCTCTCCTTGACTGTCACCGCGTGGTTGACGACCATCGCCGCCGCCCGTGCGCGACCGTCACTACTTGCAGTTGCTCGTTTTGATGGCGGTGCTCTGCCAAGGATCGCGGACGTGGCGGAAGCTGCAGCTGCCGAGCCGCCCCTTGCCGCCGGCCGATCCGGTGTCGCGATACTGGCAGCGCTTCGCCGCCGTTCGGCAACGCCTGGAACGCTTGACGGCGGAGAGCCGCACTCCCGGCGGGGAAGCGTGGCAGCACCTGGGCTACCTCGGTGACGCCCCACGCCAGGACCAGCTGCCGGACCTCGGCCGCGATGCCGGCACCGGGCTGTTCCTCGCCCAGCATGCGCTGTTGCCGCATCTGCTGATTCCAGGCGACACGCACGCACGGATCCTCGGCAACTTCCACGACGATGCTGCCCGCCGAGCGGCACTCGCAAGGCCGGAACTGCGGCTCGAAGAGGACTTCGGCGATGGCGTCCTGCTGCTGCTGCTACGGCAATGAGCCAGGTGCTCGCCATCGCGGGCCTGATCGGTTGCCTCGTCACGGGCATGGCGATTGCCGTGCGCGGCAATGGCGCCGGCGGCAGCACGAAGGGCAGGTGCTTGTTCGAC
>JAYUCN010000750.1:0-3460 GCA_043740335.1 Planctomycetota bacterium | reverse complement strand
GCGCCGAGTGCTTCACAGGATGTCGAGGATGCCGCTCTGCTGGTCGGTCAGCGTCTCGACCGCCGCGCGGTAGTTGATGTTGGTCCCGAACTTCGAGTTCCACGGCAGCTTCGCCTTGTCGGCGATGCCACCGAGTGCCACCGCCGCGAACGCGCGCGACAGATCACCGAGCTTCGTGTCGAACAGCATGCGCTTCAACGGCTCGACAGATCGGCGGTCGCCGATGAAGCCGAGCGCCGAAGAGACTGCGGCCAGCGTTGCGAGGTTGCCTTCGACCGTCAATTTGCCGCAGAGGAAGTCTGCCGCCCGTTTGTCGCCGAGTTTGCCGAGCGCCACCGCTGCCTGCTTCAGGAGGTCGACGCGGCGAGCGGATTGGCCGAAGACCTGCGTGATGGCTTCGATCGAACCGCGGTCATCCATGAGGGCGAGGCCGATGCAAAGGTAGCCGGCCAGGTCTTCCTTGGCGACGTTGCCGAGCAGCAGCTCGCGCATCCTGGGTGCGGCGTCGCGGCAGCGGCAGAGACCCAGGGCCACTGCGAGCGCTGCCTGCAGGCTCGGATCGCGCGCCTCCTTCAGTTCCTCGTCCAGCGTGTTGCCGATCAGTGCATCCTGGTCGAGTGAGGCGTGCGCCTGCTCCTGCGCCGCGCGAGCCGCGAAGGCATGCACACCGAGCGCCAGCGCGCACCACGGCTTCTCGAGCGTCCTGGACTTCCGCAGTGCGGTCAGCAGCAGGTCCCGGTTCCTGGTGCCACCGATCTGGCCGAGCGCCAGGATCGAGAAGTAGCAGGTCTGCTTGTCCTTGTGGTTGTAGAACGCCTGCAGCAACTGGTCGCTGTACTTGGCGTCGCTGCTCTTGGGCGGATCCACGACGTCGACGGGGCGGCAGAGTTGGCCGAGTGCGATCGCGCACGAACGCGCGATGTCGTTGCTGGAGCGCTGGCGCCGGCCTTCGTTGCGCATGTCCGCCGCAAAGACAGCCCTGTAGTGGTCGCTCTGCTCGTGGTCGCGACCGATCAGCTTGGCGATCGCCGTCGGACAATGAGCTTGGATGAGTTGCTCGCCGGGGCCGAGGTCCCTGCCGTAGTAGTCGTCGAGGCACTGCAGCGCGTCCGCGAGCACGGTGCGTTCTTCGCTCGTGACACTGCCGACGTTCAAGATGCTGATGGCGGAGATCGCCGCCACCTTGAGGTTGCGTTCACTGATGCGGTCGTCCTGCAGGACCTGCTTCAGCGCGGCCAGGGCGCTCGACTTCAGGGCCACTTTGGTGTGCTCGTGGGCGAGCAGGCCGAGACCGTAGATGGCGAAGGCGCGCGTGCGGTCGTCGACGGTGCCGCCCGTGGCATTGCGGCCGACGCTCGTGTCGAGCGCGAGACCGAGCAACAGCTCGAGTTCCCTGGCACCGTCGATTGCGGCGATGCCGAGCGCCAGCGCCGCGGTCTCGCGGACCTCCTGTTGGCCGCGCTTCAAACGCGGCGCGAACACGTCGACGAGCTGGAAGTCGGGATGGTTCTCGCCGATCTTCGCCATTGCCACCATGCACGACGAACTGATGTCGTGCTGGTCGGTGGAGTCGATCGCCTTCTTCAACGCGGGCAGGATGTCACCGAGGATCTGGCTGTTGGTCGGCTTCACCGAGTCGACGGCTTCGGCGCGTCGCGTCGACCCCAGGTAGTATTCGACGTCGCCCGTCACCGGCCCACCTTGATGGACCGCGTCTTTCAGGCGCAGGAACGGATCCTTGTTGAACTCCCACCAGCGGTCCCAGGTGGTCAGGTCGGAGTCGATGGGACCGCTGCGAGCGCCCGTGGTCGGGGAGCCGGGGCGCCCGCTCGGGCCGGTGCCGCCGCCAGTGGTCGGGTGGCCGCCGCCAGGTGTCGTCGGTCCGGTGGGGGCCGGTGCGGTGGGCTGACCAGGGCTCCCGGTCGTGGGGCCGGAAGGACCATGCCCGCCGCCGCCGTTGGGGCTCGGTGGCACGATGTCCGGCGGGCCCCGGTACTGGCCACCATGCGCGAAGCCGACGTCACTGAGCAGCATGATCGCGCCTGCACACAGAATGCTCGTCACTCTTTGAGTTCTCATTTCGTTTCCTTGGGTTGGCACGCAGGCGACGGCGTGTGTGCGCGCGCATCGCAAGTCCGGGGCCACCCGCGGCAACCAACGGGAATGGTGATGCGCGCGGCCAGACTGCTACCGGCGGGGAACGACAGCGCCGACGTGGACCTTGCTGGCAGTAGTCTCCGTTCCGCACATGGTGCTCATTCCCACACAGCCCCAGCACGACGGATCTCGCCGTCGCCGTCGCCGCGTCTTCTGGAGCGTCACCGCGCTGGCCTGTGCGTTCGTTGCCTGGTGGGGGACTGGTCTTGCCGCGGCGTGGCTGATGACGCGCGGCCACCCGGTTGCATTCGCCGCGCGCGCCGAACTCGGCGGCCGCGCGGTCGAAGCCGTGGCGACGACGACTGTGGATGGACTCACGGTGCGTGGGTGGCTCGTGTCGACGGCGGCCGCGTCCTCGCGGTGCGTGCTGCTCGCGGCCGGCATCCGCGGCAACCGGCTCGCCATGCAGACGCGGGCCGAGTGGTACCTCGCGAACGGCTGGTCGGCGCTGCTCGTCGACCTGCGCGGCACCGGCGAGAGCGACAGCGCCCGAGTGTCGATGGGCTGGCACGAGGCCCTCGACCTGCTCGCGTGGCACGCCTTCCTTCGGCAGCGAGGGTTCACGGCGATCGGGGCGCACGGCCAGTCCCTGGGGGCGGCCGCCATCACCTTCACCGCCGTACGGTCGGATCGCGCTCCCGTCTGGCACTTCGTCGTGCTCGAATCCTGTTACCGCGACGCCGAGGTGGCACTCCGCGCGCGCCTGCCGGGTGTGCCAAGGTTCCTGCTCTGGCCGCTCGAAGTCTCGTGCGCGTGGCTCATGCAGGTCGACCCGGCGAAGCTGCGGCCACTCGCGGCAATCCATTCGCTGAACGCGCCGACGCTGCTCGCGTGCGGCACGATCGACGAGAAGGTCGGTCCGGATGCGCTCGCTCTCCTGCTGGCAGCGAGTCCCGCGCGCGACAAGCGCCGCGTGGACATCGCCGGGGCGGGCCACGTCGACCTGTGGCGGGCAGGCGGCGACACCCTGCCGCGCGCGCTTGGCGAGTTCCTGGCCGGACGCTGAACTCCTGTTCGCCTGCCCGGAAGGTCAGGCCTGCACGTAGCTGCCCGCGATCGGCAGCAGCTTCGCGAGCGCATTGCGCGAATCGACCACGAGCCGGGCGTGGTCGGCGATCGCCTGCCAGTCGATGACGGCGTGGTTCGTCACGATCAACACGCAGTCCGCTGCCTGCACGTTCTCCTTCGTCAGCGGCACCGAGTGCATGCGGTATTCCATGTACTTGCGCATGCCCGCGAACAGCGGCACGTGCGGGTCGTGGTAGCTCACTTCGGCGCCCTGTTCGAACAGCAGCTTGATGAC
>JAYUCN010000749.1:0-3466 GCA_043740335.1 Planctomycetota bacterium | reverse complement strand
ATGCTCTTCCACTCGAGTGCGTCGATGAGCGCCTGCACACGCGCCGTGATCGCCGCCGACGGTGGGGTGGGGGCTCGGCTCGCGGCGACCGCGACGAGCTTCTCGATGGCCTCCCGGACCTCGCCTCGGAGCCACCGCCTGCCCGGGACGCCGAGCTCCCGCACGAGCGCGGGAAGGGCTCGCGGATCGCGCAGGGTACCGAGTCCCAGGACCGCGGTCCGGATCGCGTTGTTGTGCGGAATGCGCAACTGTTCCATGAGGTGCGGGAAGGCCTGGGCGCCGAACGCCGGCATCAACCACCCTGCCGCGATGCGGGTGGAGTCGTCCGCGTCGTTCTTCAGGATGGAGGCGATCACCGGGAACGAGCGCGTCACGATCGCCGGGTACTCACGGAACGCCAACAGGGCGCGCCGCACCTGGACGTCGGTTTCGATCAGCAGACGGTCGAGGAAGGCATTGCCGATCTGGGTGCCGCCGATGCGCGCGAGGGCTCCGACCACCGCGGTGCGGACCCCGGAGTCGTCATTGGCGAGTTCCTGCAGCAACATGGCCTGGATCGGTTCGCCGATGTACTGCGTCAACGAGGCGCCGTGGCACCTGATGCCGGCTCGGCCGGTGACGTCCGCGACGTACGTGATGATGGTGCGGGCCGTCTGCTGGTCGGTCTCGCGTTCGAGGCAGCGCAAGAGCGCCTCGGCGATGGGCGCGTCGCCAGCGAACCTCAGGCGCACCGCGGCATCGCGCCGCACGCCGGGATCGGGATCTTCGAGAGCGCGCAGCAGGAGCGGCCGCGTTGTGTCGTTCATCGGCCGTCGCTCGGTCGCCATGCGCTCGGCCACCGCGCGCGCGTGCGGCGAGGGATCGGTGACCATCGCGTCGACGAGCGGCAGCGCCCACTGCCGCAGGCCATCGACGAGATAGACGACGGCGTCGATGGGCGCTGCCGGATCCCGCATGGCCTCTTGGATCAGCTCGGCGACCTCGGCCGTGAAGCCGTGCTGCTCGCACAGTGCGCACAGTTCGTCGACCGCGACGGAGGCGTTGGCAACGTAGTGGTCGACGAACGCGCCTTCGACGCTCTCGCCACGCGTGTCGTGCAGAGCGGTGTGGATCAGGCGGCGGACTTCATCGAGATCCACGGCTCTTGGCCTCCAACTTCACCAGAGCTGCCCTGATCAGGTCGCGATTCGCTCGCAGCGCAGCCTCCCCGGCATTGCCAAGGGGATCCAGATCGGGGCATACCTCGTCGAGTACTATTGCGGCCCGGCGGTCGGCGACCAACTCGGCGAAACGCATCAAGACGAAGCGGTCCATCACCGACTCGGGGATCGAGACTCCTGCGTCAGCGTCCGGGGTCGGGCTGCCCTCGGCCCACACGCTGTCCTGCCAATCGTCCTGGCCGCCGCGAACCCAGATGTGCAGCCGGTCGTCGGAGTCGCTCCACAGGTAACAGTCGCCACGCAGGTAAGCCATCGTCGGATTGCAACCACGTCGAGGATCACGGTCAATTGCTCCGGCGACTCTGGGTGGGATCTGCACTCCGTCAGGGTTCGATGCTTCGCCGGGTGTCGTCCGTCAGCAAGGTGGCCATCAGTCCTGCCGCGAGCGTCTTGGGCAACCGCGTACCGTCGAGCGCTGCGACGCGGATGCCCTCGCTTGCCGTCGGCGCGACGAAGCGTGCTCGCAATGCGGCGAGCTGGTCGGGGCCAGCGTCGCTCACGTTCCCAGGGTCTTGCTGCCGTTGCGCTGCACGTGTCGCCGCTGTTGCCGCATCGACATCGACGAAGGCGACCAGCAGCCGGGCACCGGCCTCGCGGGCAGCTCTTGCCGCGTTGGCTCGATGCGCCGGCGTCGGGAAGTTGCCGTCGAGCAGCACCACGGGCGCCTTGGCCGCCGTCGCGGCGCGAGCCAGCACTGCCGCGTACGTTCGTTGCGAGAACGCCGCCGTGTAGTGCTCCGGCCGCGCGTGTTCCGTCGGTGTCAGCCCCGCCAGTTGCTTGCGCACGACATCGGTGGCGATGTGCGGCCAATGCGCGTCCTCGGCCAGCGACATGCAGAGCCGGCTCTTGCCGCTCGCGGGCGGCCCGCACACGACGATCCACCACGGCCCGCGCGTCTCGATCGCGAACGCCGCGGCCAGCAGCAGGTGCCGCATCGCCGAATGCCGCGCGCCGTCGCGGTCAGCGGCCGAGAGTTCCGCTTCGGCGGCCGCCAAGGCCGCCACCTTCGCGCGCACCATCGCGCGGTAGCTGCAGAGCGCCGGCAGCAGGGCCACCATCTCGTGATCGCCGCTTGCCACGACGTAGGCCTGCACATAGGCGTCCGCCAGCTCCGGGGCGCCGCGGTAACGCAGATCCATGGCGAGGAACGCGTTCTCCGTGGCGACGTCGCCGCAGCGGAACGCGGGCTCGAACTCGATGCAGTCGTAGACCGTCGGCGGCTCGGTCATGCACACGTTGCGCGCATGCAAGTCGCCGTGCCCGTCGACCACGAAGCCTGCCGCCGCGCGCCTCTGCAGTACGGGCAGGATACGTGCGAAGTCGGCAGCACTCGCGGCCGCGAGCCGATCGAGCAGAGGTGCCGGCAGGCCATGCCCCATCACCGCGCGCAACTCCGAGAAGTTTGCCGCGGCGAAGGCCGCGAGCCTGCTCGGATCGCCCGCCGCCCGCACCGCGGGCCCGCGCTCGGCGCGCGCATGGAACGCTGCTATGTGACGCGCGAGCTGCTCGAGTTCGGCCGTCGTCGCGCGCCGATGGCGCACCAGTTCGTCCAGCATGCGATCGGCGGGCAGGCGTCGCATGACGACCGCGACATCGACATCGTCGGGTCCGTCGTCATCGCCGATCGCCGCGAAACGCAGCGCCCCGCCGACGCGCCGCAGCGATGCGGTGCCGAGGTAGGTGTCTGGGCACAGTCGACGGTTCAGCACCACCTCGTCGCGGCACGTCTGGCGACGGGCTCGCAGCGTCGCGAAGTCGACGAACGGCAACGTGACCGCCTTCTTGAGTTTGTAGACGAGGTCACCCGCGAGGCAGACCACGGACAGGTGCGTTTGCACGATCTGCACGTCCTTCAGGCGGTGAGGGAAGCACGCAGGGTCGCGCAGTTCGGCGATCAGCGCTTCCGCGGTCATGGCAGCATGCCGATCGCGAGATAGGCGCCGTAGAGCAGCAGCCCGAGCCCGAGCCCCAGCGCCACGATGCGCACCGCATGCCGGAGGCCCGTGGATCTCATGGTGACGCCAGCAACGCCGCGAACGCTGCTTCGTCGAGGATGCGCAACCCGAGCTGCCGCGCCTTGTCGAGCTTGCTGCCCGCGTCGGCGCCGGCGACGACATCGGTGACCTTCTTGCTGAGGCTGCCCGCCGTGCTCGCCCCGAGCGCTTCGATCCGGGCCTTGGCGTCGTCGCGCGACATCGTTGACAGGCCGCCCGTGAACAGGAACACGCGGCCGACGAGCGGACCGG
>JAYUCN010000748.1:0-8411 GCA_043740335.1 Planctomycetota bacterium | reverse complement strand
GCCGAGCAGCATGACCTTGCCCTCGGGGTCGTGCTCGCCGAGTGCCTTGCAGATGTCCGAAGCACCCGGCATGGCGAACGTCGACGCATTCGGGTTGTGGCCATAGACCACGACCACGCAGAGCAGCGGCCGCAGTTCGGCGACGATCGCCGCCACCTGCTCCGGCGACAGGTCGAGCGCGTTGCTGTCGAGGATCTGCACGGACCGACCGCGCTGCCGCGCATGCGTCGCCAGCAGGCCGGCCCAGATCGGCGGTTCCTTCGCGGCGAGGTTGTCGCCGAGGCTCTGGTAGATGCGCCGATGGCCGCCCGGGTTGACGAGCAGGAGGTCGAGGCTTCGCGAAGAGGTGGACATGGAGAACTCAGCCGGCGACGAGATCGCCCACGGGTGTGGCCACGATCATCGACCGCATGGCGGCACCGAGCCGTTCGGGGGTGGGGTAGTACGCACGTTCCAGCAGGCCGCTGGAAGGCATGCCGCGGTCCGGGAAGCAGATGCGCTGCGGCGGTTGCCGCAGCGCCTCGAACGCGCGCTCCGTCACCTGCGCACAGACCTCGGCCGCAAACCCGCCGAACGGGAAGTCGTAGTCGACGACGAGCAACCGCCCCGTGCGGCGAACCGACTCGACGATCGTCTCGAGGTCGAGCGGCTTGATCGTGCGCGGGTCGATGAGGTCGACGTCGAGCTGTTCCCGCTTGCACGCAGTCAACGCATGCATGGCGGCCAGCGACGGCGCCACGACCGTGAGGCTCTGGCCCGCGTGCAGGCGATGGCACTTGCCGAGCGGCAACGTGTAGATCCCGGCCGGCACGTCGCCCGTGTTCTTGTAGAGCCAGCGGTGTTCGAGGAACAACACCGGCGAGTCGTCCGCGACGGCGCTGAAAAACAGGCCCTTGGCGTCGTACGGCGTCGACGGCATGACGACCTTGAGGCCCGGCACCTGCGCGAACAGACCGTGCAGCGACTGGCTGTGCTGCGCACCGCAGCCCCAGCCGCGGCCGATGATCGAACGGATCACGAGCGGTACGCGGACCTGCTTGTCGAACATGTCCTCCCACTTGGCGACGTAGTTGACGATCTGGTCCATCGCCACGAGCAGGAAGTCGTTGCGCAGGTGTACGTGCACGGGGCGCAGCCCGCACAGCGCCGCACCGAGGGCCACGCCCGTCATGGCGTTCTCCGAGATCGGCGTGCCGAGCACCCGTTCGGGATGCGCGAGGTCGGTCATCGAACCGAACACGCCGAACCTGTCGTCGGCATCGAGCCCGATCACGAACACGCGCGGGTCGTTCTGCATGGCCTGGTCGATGGCCTCGCGCAGTGCGGCGCAGTAGGTGATCGTGCGGTCGCCCGGGGGCGCCTCGTGGTTGCTGTCGAACTTGCTCCAGGGCATGGCTCAGATCTCCAGCAGATCGGGAGTCGGGAACGGCGAGCGCTCGGCGAACGCGATTGCGGCGTCGATCTCGCCTTCGACCTCGCGCGCCAGCTGCGCAAGCTCGCCGGGGCTGGCGAGGCCGCTGCGCAGCAGGAACGCTTCGAGCTTGCCGATCGGGCAGTCGCGTTGGCGATCGATGCCGTTGTCCGGCAGGTCGCAGGCGTCGGGTCCTTGGTGCTTCATCCACCGCTTGGTCTTGCAGTGCAGGAAGACGGGGCCGTTGCCCGCGCGCAACCCGCGCACTGCCGTGCCGGCCTGTTCGGACACGGACAGCACGTCGGTGCCGTCGGCGCACAGCGTCGTCATGAAGCGCTCGGCCACGCTCGTGATGTCGTGCGCCGAGTGGGCACTCTTCGGCATGACGTTCGAATAGCCGTTGTCCTCGCAGAGGAACAACACGGGCAGGTGACGCAGCGCGGCGAAGTTCATGCTCTCGTAGAAGACACCGGCGTTGGTCGCCGCGTCGCCGAAGTACGACACGGCGACGAAGCCGCCCTGCGTGAGGCTCGCCGCGAGGCCAGCACCGACCCCGAGCGCGATGCTGCCGCCGACGATCGCCGACGAACCAGGCAAGCCGTGTTCGAGGTCGAGCAGATGCATCGAACCACCGAAGCCGTGCGAGCAACCCGTGGTGCGGCCGTAGAGTTCGGCGAAGAGTTTTGGCAGCGGCAGCCCCTTCGCGAGCGCCGGGCCGTGCGTGCGGTGACCGGGGAACAGCTTGTCCTCGTCCCGCAGATGCCGGCACAGACCGACCGGCACCGCCTCCTGGCCGATGCAGAGGTGCACGGGCGTCTCCATGACGTTGGTCGCATAGAGGGCGGCGATGCGTTCACTCGCCTGCCGGATGAGGCGCATGCGGTGCAGCATCCAGAGGCCGTCGTCGCGCTTGATCGTGCTCGTGCGTGCCATGTCAGTTCCTTGGACCTGCATGCGGCAGGGGACCGGCCTGCACGAGGGCAGGCGCAGTGCCGGGGTACGGGATCGCCCACGCCTCGCTCGCATCGGCCGGGTCCGCCTCGCGGAAGGCGCGGATGGGCCGTCCTTCGCGCGCCGCCTCGACCGACGCGAAGTCCTCCTCGCGGTCGAAGAAGATGATCTGGCTGCCCGACGACTCGAAGTGGAACGGCACGTGCACGAGGTCCGACAGTGCCGCGATCACCGCCGCCTGCGCGGCGGGCGGCACGAACAGCAGCAGGAAGCCGCCGCCACCCGCTCCCGTAAGCTTGCCGCCGCAAGCACCTCCGGCCTTGGCGCGCGCATAGAGATCGTCGACCGCCGCGGTCGAGATGCCGGCCCCGAGGCTGCGCTTGGTGCTCCATGCTTCGTCGAGCAGCTCCCCGAAGCCGTCGATCGCGCGTTCGCTCGCGAGCAATTCGATGCTCTCGTCGACGAGGTCGCGCAGGATGCGCAACTGACGCCGCTTCTTGCCCAGGTCGGTGACATAGGTCGCGGCGACCGTCGACGCCGTGCGCACGATGCCCGTGTAGAAGAGCATCAGATGCGAGTCGAGTTCTTCGAGCCGACCGGGCCGCAGCACGATCGGACTGACGAGGATGTTGCCCGCCGGTGCAAACGTGATCTTGTTGAAGCCACCGTGCGCCGCGGACGCCTGGTCCTGCGAACCGACGGTTTCGCGCAGCAGCACCTGCTCGGCGTGGATCGCCTCGTGCATGAGTTCCTGCTTGCCGACCATGCGCCCCTGGAGCGCGTGCAGCGCGTGCAGCAGGCCGACCGTGAATGCCGAACTCGAACCCATGCCGCTGCGCGCGGGCAGGTCGCCGACGTGGTGGATCTCGACGCCGCGCGTGATGCCCAGGTGCTCGAGCAGGCAGCGCACGACCGGATGCTCGATCTCGTCGATGCTGTGCTTGTTCTCGACCTTCGACCAGACGACGCGGTAGCGGTAGTCGAAGAACGGCGGCAGGAAGCGGCAGCTCAGGTAGCAGTACTTGTCGATCGTGGTCGCCAGCACGGCACCGCCATGTTCCCGGTACCAGTCGGGATAGTCCGTGCCGCCGCCGAAGAACGAGATGCGGAAGGGGGTGCGGCTGATGATCACGAGGGAACCTCCTGCAGTGCGAGTGCATGGAGGTCGTCGACGACGACGTCGGGCGTGCACATGCCATCGCGTTCGGTGCCGACGCCGTAGCCCGTGCGCACGAGCGCGGTGCGCACGCCGAGGCGCGCGCCGAGCTCGATGTCGCAGGCCTTGTCGCCGACCACGAGGCACTGCGCCGGCTCGTAGCCGAGTTCCTGCATCGCGCGCTCCAGCAGCAGCGGTGCGGGCTTGCGGCACGCACAACCGTGGTCCGGATGATGCGGGCAGTGCCAGATGCCGTGGATCGTGATGCCGTTCTGCGCGAGCTGCTGGCGCAGTTCTCTGTGCACGTCGGCGAGGGCCTGCTCGTCGAAGAAGCCGCGGCCGATGCCGGACTGGTTGGTGACGATCGCGAGTTCGTAGCCGTTGGCCGCGAACGCGCGCAGGCCTTCGACGACGCCCGGCAGCAGGGCCACGCCCGCCCGGTCGCCGAGGTAGTGCCGTTCCTCGATGAGCGTGCCATCGCGGTCGACGACGAGCAGACCCTTGCGATCGCGGGCGCGCCGTTGGGCACAGGCGGCGAAGAACGCCGACGCCTCGCCGAACGACGCGGGGGTGCCGATGTCGAGGAACGGGGAGGCCGTGCGGAACGCCAGCAGGCCGTGGCCCGCGAGCCGGGGCAGCACCTGCCGCTCGAGCGAGATCGTGAGTCCGGCCGGGATGCGGTCGAGCACAGCCCGCGGCAGCCAGTAGATGCCCGCGTTCACGAGTCCGCTCGCGCCATGCGTTCGCTTCTCGGTGAACGCCCGCACAGCCCCGTCGTCAGAGACGTCGACCGTGCCATAGCGGGTCGTGTCGGGCACCGCGACGGCGACCATGGCGGGTACATCGTTGGCTGCCGCCCAGGTCACGAAGTCGCGCAGGTCGATGTCACAGTACGAATCGCCGTTCAGCACGAGGGCCGCTGGCGAGTCCAGCAGCGGCAACGCCAGCCGCAGCGCGCCGCCCGTGCCGAGCGGCGACGACTCGTGCGAACAGACGACTGCCATGCCGGCGTGGTCGCCACCGAACTCCCGTTCGATCTGTTCGCCGAGGTGGCCGAGGCAAAGAATCGCGCGGGTGCACCCCGCGGCGGCGAGCGGATCGAGCAGACGCGCGAGGAACGGTTCGCCGTCGACGAGCGCCATGACCTTGCTCCGATCGGCGACCGCCGCGCGCAACCGCGTGCCGAGACCGCCGGCGAGCACCATGGCCGTGAAGCCGGTTGCCGTCGTACTGCCCGTTCCCGCCACCGAGGCGGCGCCAGATGTCAGACCACGCATCGATCCTCTCCGTCCACGACGGTCGCGACACCGAAACGAAGGTGCCGCTGCCATCGGCGCTATCGGAGCCTGCCTCGCTGCGACTTGAACGCGAGCGTCTGCGAGCGATTTCAGCGCCTCAGCACGGCTCGCAGCAACGCCAGTGGCAGGTTGCCCCCGCACACCAGCACGGCCGCACGACGCCCCCGCCGGTCTGGATCCTGAAGGCATGCGGCGATCGCGACGGCCGCCGCGCCCTCGACGAGCAGGTGCTGGTGTTCGAGCGTGGCGACGATGGCCGTTGCGATTGCATCCTCGTCGACATCGAGGTAGCGGTCGACGACCTCTTGGCACAGCGGGAACGTGATCGCACCCGGTTCGACGCCGCCAGCCGTGCTGTCCGACAGCGTCGCGTGGCAAGGCACGTCGACGATGCGCCCCACGCGCACGCACTCGGCCATCGCGCGCGACTGCGTCGGCGAGCACGCGACGAACTCGATCGACGGGCGCACCGACCTGGCCCACGCCGCCATGCCGCCGATGAGCCCTCCCCCGCCGAGCGACACGTAGACGACCTCGACCTCGGGCCACTGTTCGAGCAGTTCCACGGCGACGGTGCCTTGCCCCGCGATCACGTCGAGGTCGTTGTAGGGCGACACGTAGGGCAGATTCTTCGCCAGTGCTTCGGTGCGCGCATGCTGCTCGGTGACCACACAGTCGTCGCCGTGCACGAGCACGGTCGCTCCCAGGCTCGCGATCACTTCCCGCTTGGCAGGCGGTGTCGTCGTCGGCACGTAGACGGTCACCGGCACCGAGAGCCGCTGCCCCGCGGCCGCGAGACCGAGGCCGTGGTTGCCGGACGACGCCGCGATCACACCGCCCCGCCGACGCTCAGGCGGCATGGCCAGCAGCGCGTTCGTGGCACCGCGCACCTTGAAGGAACCCGTGTGCTGCACGTTCTCCAGCTTGAGTCGCACTTCGCCGCCGGTCGCCGCGGACAACCAAGGCGACGGCACCACGGGCGTGCGCACGACGAACTCGCGCAGCTTCCGCGCGGCCTCGCGTACCGCCTCGACCACCAGGGCTCTGCTCACCATCGCGGCGATGGTAGCAAGCCGCGCGTCATCGTCCCTTCGCCGGCGCCGCTGGGGCAGGCGGAGTCGAGAACGGCCGCCCCTGCAGCGGATCGAACCGCAACGACTCACCGGCCGCCAACGTGAAGCGGGCGCCGCACCACGCGGCGTGCGCACTGCCCGACGCCCGGCCCCGCAACGCCGCCCCGTCGGCCTGCATCGCCAAGCCGTCGGTGACGAGGTCTCCCGGCACCGGGTTCGTCGGCGGCACGAGGAAGAACGTCAAGCGCTGCCCCGGGGCCAGGGTGGTCTCGCCGAACGCATGCTGCCAGAGCACGTCGCGCCGGCCCGCGTTGAAGACCGTTGCCCTGCCGCCGAGCCACCCCGGCTCATCGGCCCGTTCGAAGAGCACGATGGCTGGCCCCATCGGTTCGGTGTCCACAGCCGGTGGCGCGATGTGCAGCTTGGAGCCGTCGGGCATGACCAGCGTATGCTCACGCCGGATCGCCTCCACGAGCAGACGCGTGAGGCTCTGGACGGCGACGGTCACGGTCGTCTCGTTCATCGTGACAAGGCGCAAGGCCCCTGCGCCCTGGGCGACGATGCGCGTGCTGTTGTGCAACAACAGCTCGAACTCCCCCGCCTGTCGCACTTCCACCTGGGCGCCTGGGCCCAGCGTCGTGAACTTGTCGTGGAAGAACAGGGGCACGAAGGCGTCCTCGTCCAGCTGCCGCCACCACACCCGGTCGACGTGCCGCACCAGCAGTCCCAGGTCTTCGGCATAGGGCAACGGCGTCCTGGCTTGCAGCTTCACCCAACGTGGCCACCCCGGTGGCTCGGGCTCGGCCGGCGCCAGCAGCGGCACGTTCACCGGCCCGCTCGGCAGGGTTCCCGGAAGTGCGCCAGGCAGGGCGCCGCCCTGGCCCGGGTACGCGCCGTAGCCCGACAGCCGCGACGGGAAGACGGGAAAACCCTGGAAGGCGGGGGGTGCTGGCGGCTTGACCCAGGTTGGATTGAGGGGATCCAACCGTTGCGGCTGCCGCGGCTCGGGCTGTCGCGCGGTCGGGTCCGGCAAAGGCACGCTCGGCGTCGTCGGTTGTGCCTGCTGGGCTTCTACTGCGATCGTGACCAACGTCGTGACCAGCGCGGCGAGGCCACGCGTCATCTGGCAGAGCACGGCATGCATGCGCATCATGGGCCTCCGATCGGCAGGAAGAACGTCTCGTAGGTATCGAGGAACTTGTCCGTGAGGGTCTTGCGCGCGGCTGTGGCCGTCTGCAGCGGCACCTCGACGATGTCGCCAGCGCGCATCGCCGCCATGTACCCGAAACGCTGCTCGAGCACCAGCCGCGCGGCGCGCGCGCCGAGGCGCAGCGCGAAGATGCGATCGAAGGCGATCGGCCGGCCGGCGCGCTGCAGGTGGCCCAGCACGAGATGCCGGGCCTCCCAACCGAGCCGGCACTGGATGCGCCGACTCACGAGTGCCGCCACGCCGCCGGTCCGGAACTCGCCGAACTCGTCCTTCTCGGTGCTCGACATGCAGACGCCGCCCTCGAAGACGCGCGTGCCTTCGGCCGCGGCCACGATCGCCGACTTCGCCCCGCTGCGCCGCAGGCGGGTGAGCTTTTCGCAGACTTCCTCGATGTGGGCGGGTCGCTCCGGCACGAGGATGCCTTCGGCGCCCGCGGCGACGCCCGCGTAGGCCGTGATCCACCCCGTGTGGCGCCCCATGCATTCGACGACCATGACGCGTCCGTGCGACTCCGCAGTGCTGCGCAGATCGTCCATCGCGCGCGTCGCCACTTCGACAGCCGAGAAGAAGCCGAACGTGAAGTCGGTCGCGTCGAGGTCGTTGTCGATCGTCTTCGGCACGCCGACGACGGGCACCCGGTGGTCGCGGAACAAGCGGTCCGCCGCGCCGAGCGTGCCCTCGCCGCCGATCGCGACCAGCGCATCGAGGCGGTGGCGCGCGATGGTCGCGAGCACCTTGGGCACCATCGTTGCCTCGTCGCGGTACGGATTGGCGCCGCTGCTGCCGAGCAGCGTGCCGCCGTAGACGAGCAGGTTCTGGAAGTTCTGATCCTGGAGCGAACGCGTGGCGTCGTCGATGAGGCCGCGCCAGCCGTCCTGGAAGCCGATCAGTGAAGCACCCGCCGCGAGCAACCGGCGACCGAGACCGCAGATCGCAGCGTTGAGGCCCGGCGCGTCGCCGCCGCCCGTCAGCACGCCGACACGCAGGCTCACGACCCGCCTCCGCCCTCGTCGTCGATCGGGTACTTCGGGCCCGTGAAGGGAGAGTTGTCGAGCGGCGGCGGCACGTCCCCGGCCTTCTTGCCGAGCTTGCCCACAAAACCCTGGAACTCGAGTTCGAACTCGACGCGGCCGCCATCGACGGGGCGCACCATCTCGGCGAAGCGATCGCTCATGGCCTGCCGCAGGCGCTGGCTCGCGGCGAGGTTGCTCTGGCCTTCCGCGCATTGGAACTGGCCGGCGACGAGGATGCGCTTTGGCACCGAGGTGTCGACCTGCACGCGCAGGCGCGTGACCTCGGGCAGGGCTTCGCC
>JAYUCN010000747.1:0-8415 GCA_043740335.1 Planctomycetota bacterium | reverse complement strand
CTGGAACCAGGTGCTCGGCTACAGCAACCAGTACCTCCTGCACGAGAAGCTCGGGTTGTCCGCCGACGAACGCCACCGCGTCATGCGCGCCGCAGCTTCTGCGGTCGAGCAGGACGGCCGGTTGCAGGAATGGGGCCGGCGTCTGCTCGAGATCCAGGACGCCCTGCAGCGGATCCATGCGCGTCTGCAGACTGAGGCAGTGGCACCGCGCGCGGGCGAGGGCACGTCGGAGGCGGCGAGTGGGGCCTGAACGGTTGGTCACGCCGATCAGTGGTTGCGTGATCTGCTGCCAGGAAGCCGATCGCATCGCCGACTGCGTGCGCTCGTTGTCGTTCTGCGACGAGATCGTCGTCGTCGACAGCGGCAGCACCGACGCGACGCGCACGATCGCCGCCGACCTGGGCGCGCGCGTCGTGGTCAACACGCCGTTCCCCGGGTTCGCACAGCAGCGGCAGTTCGCCATCGACCAGGCGCAGAACGACTGGGTGCTCTGCCTCGATGCCGATGAACGCATCACGCCCGCGTTGGCTCGGAACATCGTGGCGAGAGCCAGCTCGGGGACCCTCGTGGGGGCCTATCGGATGCCGCGACGCAGTCAGTATCTCGGCCGCGTCATGCGCCACGGCCTGTTCTGGCCCGACTGGAAGCTCCGTCTGTTCGATCGGCGGCTCGGCCGGGTGGTCGCCAATCCGCCGCATGACCACGTCGCGATGCGCGAAGGCACGTCGATCGCCGACCTCGACGATTGCATCGAGCACCTGAACTACCGCAGTCTTGCCGATCACCTGCGCACGATCGACTCCTACTCGCGGCAGGCGGCAGAGGCGATGCGCGCAGATGGCCGGCGGGCCTCCGTACTCGATCTGATCGTGCGGCCACCGAGCGTCTTCGTGAAGAGCTTGCTGGTGAAGCGGGGACTGCTCGACGGCTGGCGTGGCCTGGTCTGCGCGTCGCTGGCCGCCTACCACGACTGGCTCAAGTACTGGCGGTGTCTGCGGCTGCTCGGGCGAGGGCGTGGATGAACGGAGCTTCGGCATGCACCCTGCCTCCTTCGGCGCGCATCCTGCATCTGTTCGCCAACCACAAGTGGACCGGGCCGGCGGACCCGGCGATCCGCGCGGCGGCGCGGCTGCAGGCACTCGGGCTCGACGTGACGTTCGCCCAGGCTGGCTTCGTGCACCGTGGCGGCGACCACCGGCTCGCCGACGAGCTGTGGAACGAGCACCTGCCCGTCCTCGCGGGGCTCGAACTGCGCAAGCACTTCCACCTGACGTCGCTGCGGCGCGATGTCGCCGTGCTGCGCACGCTGCTTCGGCGCGATCGCTACGCACTCCTGCACTGCCATCAGCCCGCCGATCATCTGTTGGCCACCCTGGCGTGTCGCAGGTTGCAGCACCCGCCCGTGATCGTGCGCACGCTCTACGAGCCGGGCCCGCCCGACCGTGGCTTGCGCGAGCGCTTCGCGTTCCGGCGCACGGCCGCCGTGCTCGCTCCCACGGTGCTCGCCCAGCGCGGCGTGCAGAGCCGATTCGGTCTCGCCGCCGACTGCGTCCTGCTGCAAGGACCGGTGACGGAGCGTAGAGAACAGGCGGGCAGGAACCAGCGGGCGGCGTGGGGGCTCGACCCCGCCCACCGGGTCGTCGGCATCACGGCGCGCATCCAGCCGCACCGCCGCTTCGACCTGCTGTGGGCGACCGCCCGCGCGGTCGTCGATCAGGTACCCGCGGCGCGCTTCGTGCTGCTCGGCCGCGGCAACGTCGAGGACACGCGCGTGCAGGTGACCGAACCGATCGCGCGCCTGCAGCTCGGTGGCCACGTCGTGCTGCCCGGCTACCAGACGGGGTCCGACTACGACGCGGCCCTGCGGTCGCTCGACGCGTTCCTGTTCCTCGTGCCCGGCAGCGACGGCACCTGCCGGGCCGTCTGCGACGCGATGGCGTTCGGCGTGCCGGTCATCGCGACGCAGCGCGGCATCCTGCCGGAACTGCTCGCCGCGCGTCGCCCCGGCGAGGAGCCAGGCTGTTCGTGTGCGGAACGACCCGAGGTACTGGCGGCGGAGTTGGTTGCTCTGTTGCGGGACGAACCGTTGCGCCGACGACGTGGCGAGGCGGCGCTCCAGGTCGCCCGCTTCGACATGGATCCAGTGCGCGCAGCGTGGCGCCTGCGCGATCTCTATGCACGCTTGCTGACGGCACGGGCCGAGAAGGTGGGCTGATGGCACGGGCACCGCTGCATGCCGAGGACCGCGAGACCCTCGAACGCTGGTGGAACACGTTTGCCGCGACGGGCCGGGTGCCGTCGGAGCTCGAGCTCGTGAAGGGCCGGCTCGTACGCACTGTCTACCGCGGCACGTTGCCGTCGGGTCCCGTCTACGTGAAGGTGATGACGTTCCCGCGGGGCAAGGACCGGTTGCGGTACCTGCTGCGTGCCCTGCCGGCGGTGCACGAAGCGCGCTTGCTGCGTGCCACGGCCGCCGCCGGCATTGCGTGCCCCGACGTGGTCGACGTGCGGTGGGAACGGCGACTCTGCCTGCCGTCGCGTTCGTTCCTCGTGCTGCGCGCCTTGCCCGGGCGCGATGGCCCCGAGCCTGATCCGCATGCACGTCTGGTGGCCGAGGCGGCCCTGGCCGTCCGGTTGCTCGAAGCGGGCATCGTGCACCGCGATCTGCACAGCGGCAATTACCTGCGCTGCAGCGATGGCACCCTTGCCGTGCTCGATCTTCAATCTGCCACGCTGCGCAACGGCCCTTGTCTCACCAGGCGCGCCCGCATCGCGGCGGCGGCACGCCTCGTGCGGGAACGGCCCGAACTCGCGCCCGCTGCCGCGGCGGCTGCCCTCGAGCAAGCGGGTCTCGTGGGGGGCGTCGAGACCACCCAGGTGCTCGGCATGGCGGCGCGCGAACGCGCCCGGTTCCGTCGCAGTCGGGTCCGGCGTTGCCTGCTGGAGAGCACCGAGTTCACGCGACGAGTCCGCCTGCGTGGCTGCCTCTACCAAACAAGGGGCGAACTCGGCGACGGGCGTTGGTGGCACGGCGGTCGGGCCCTGCGGCGGGCGTGGCTCGGCCAACGCGCACTGCACGTGTTCGCGGGGCGCCCGCCGCTCTTCACCGCGTTCTTCCAGAACTGGTGGTGGCTTGGCGGTGGTGCATCCCTGTATGTTCCGCGTGCGTGCAGCGAGGCTCGAATCGAGGCAGAGGTGCAAGCGGCATCCGCCGGGTTCGCCCAATTCCAGGCGTTCATCGAAGGGCGTGAATCGGAGGCACCGTGAACGGGAGAACCATGGGGGGACAACGGGAGCGTCCGGTCGACGGTGAAGTCGAGGTCGGTTCGTCGGCGTCGGCGACGCACAGCGAGGGTGTGGACCTCGTGCTGCCGTCCGTGGCACCGTCCCACCAGCGCCAGCGCCTCGGTCCGGTACGGCGCGTGCTCTTCTTCGGCAAGAGCATGTCGCGCACGCGGTGCACGGGTGCGCTCGTGCAGTCGTTGCGGGAGCACGGGGTCACGGTGCGCTGGCGCAACCTCGTCACGCTGCGGCGCTGGTTTGGCTCGAGTCTGGCCAATGGGCTGGCGCGGGCCGAGTTCCGCAGCTTTCGACCCGATGTGGTGTTCGTCTTCTTCCGCGATCTGCCGGCGGTGTTGGCCGACGAATTCCGCCGCGAGGCGCGCCTCGTCATCTGGTGCGAAGAGCCGCTCGACGTGCCCGACAGTTCGATCGTCGATTACTTCGCCCTCGCGGATCTCGTGTGCATGAGCAATCCGGCCCGGTTTCCGTGGCTGCGAGAGCGCGGCCTCGACAACATGGCCTTCCTCATGAGCGGCTTCTCGCCGCGCTTCCATCGCCCGGCCAGGGTCCAACCCTTCCAGCGCGACGTGGCGTTCATCGGCGCGCCGGGACGCCGCGGCCAACGTGCTTCGTTCCTGGCCGAGGTCGCCAAGTACTACGACACGGAACTTTTCGGCCGTCACTGGGATCGCTGGGCACACCTGCACGGTGGTCTGCGTGTCCAGGGTCCGATCGACAATCGCACCTATGCGCGCATTTGCGCGACGTCGCGCATCGTGCTCGGCGTCAACGAGGTCAACGAAGACCTCTACTACTTCAGCAATCGCACGTTCCTCACACTCGCGTGCCAGGCATTCCATCTCACACACTACGTGCCCAAGCTCGAGGACGTCTTCAAGGACGGGGAGCACCTCGTCTGGTACCGCAACGAGGACGAGGCGCTGGTGAAGATCGAGGAGTGGCTGCAGCGCGACGCCGATCGGGCGCGCGTGGCGGCCGGCGGCCACGCCGAGGTCATGCAGCATCACCAGTACTACCATCGGGTCGCGCGCATCCTGCACTGGCTGCAAGTCGGGTTGCCGCGGTTCGAAGGGGACGCGTTGATGGTGCCTCTGGAATCGTTGCTGCCAGCTCCGAGCACCCGGTCCAGAAAGGGGTCGTGACCCGCAGGGCGGTGCCTTCTGGGACTCCTGACGGCAACTCGGTGTCGCGGCCTGGGGCCACTTCCGTATGATTCCGCCCCATGAACCACCCCCTGAGAGCTGTCTGTATCACGTTCCTGAGCCTTGCTGTGGCACTGCCGGCGCAGAATGAAGGCGACAAGCAAAAGACCAAGGAGAGCGCCACCAAGACCGAGGTCAAAGCACCTCAGAAGGACGACGCGGCGACCGTCAACGACCGCGCGATCGTCGCGCTCGATGCGTTCACCGCCAAGAAGAACGTCGACAAGAAGTCGCCGACGTGGCGCACGACGTTGTCGGCACCGCCACAGCAGACATTCGATGACAAGAGCGACTACTTCTGGCACGTCGAGACCTCGGTGGGTGCTCTGAAGATCCAGTACTTTCCCGACACCGCACCGATGCACGTCACGAACGGCATCTATCTCGCGCGTCTCGGCTTCTACGACGGCCTCAAGTTCCACCGCATCCTCAAGACCTTCATGGCCCAGGGCGGCTGCCCGCTCGGCACCGGTTCGGGTAGTCCCGGCTACCAGTTCGCCGGCGAGTTCGGTGGCAGTCGCAAGCACGACAAGCCCGGCATCTTGAGCACGGCCAACGCGGGCCCAGGCACCGACGGGTCGCAGTTCTTCATCACGTTCGTGCCGTATCCGAGTCTCGATGGCAAGTACACGATCTGGGGAACGGTCGTCGATGGCATGGAGACCGTGAAGGCGCTGGAGGCGACCGGCACGGTCAGCGAAGGCAAGCTCACGAACCCGCCTTCGATCGTGCGCACCTGGGTCTCGGTCGCGCCGAAGGCGAAGCCGAAGGACGCCGAGAAGAAGGACGGCGAGAAGTCCGGCAAGTGACGCGATCGACGGTGCGCGCGCCGCACCGTCCGTTCAGAGATCGCTCTCGAGCGCGAGAGCGATCTTGCGGGCGAGGTCAGAGACGAGCTCGGCGCGCGCGCTGGTGAGGTTCTCGCCGATCGGATCGCGGAACTCCGTGCGGTCGAGCAGGCTCCGCTCGAGCAGCACGGTGCCATCGCGGCCGACGAGGCGCATGTGCACCGCCGCCTCGAAGGCACCTTCGCGCACCGGGTCGATGCGGCTGCCCGTGACCAGGGTGCGTTCGCGCGCGTCCGTGAGCACGACGTGCAGGACGGCATCTGCCGTGCGGCGGTCGGCGAGCATGAGGTCCGTCGACACCGGCAGTTCGCGCGCGAGAGCAGCACCGAGCTCGACCTCGAGTCGCTGCCGGTAGGTGTCGTTGCCGACGACGAGCAGCGCGATCGTCCGCACGCCGCGTTGGGGCAGGCCCGAGCCGAAGGTGTAGCCGCAGCCGGTGAGCATCGACCCCAGAGCCGTCGTGAACAGAGCCGCCGTAAACAGCGCCGCCGTGAACAGGGTCGTTCGTGATCTCGACGGGCGGTTCATCGTTCGGAAGGCGTGGGGTTTGCCTCGGCGAGGGATCGTTCCATTTCGTCGCGTGCCGCCACCGCCCGCAGAAACCCGGTCGTCGTCGCGAACGTCTCGCTTGTGGCGATGGCGAGATGGTAGCGTCGGCCGGCCAGGTTGTGGACGCGTTGGTAGAACGCCGCGATGCCCAAGTGACGCTCGACCTGCCACTCGAGCAGGCGCGCGCGTGCGTCCTCGGCCTGTTGCACGAGGCCCGGGCTTTCTGGCTGTGCGGCCAGGAAGCCGTCCAGCTCACGCACGGCGTGCTGCATGCGATCCAGGTCGTAGTCCGGCCCCTGCAGGCTGTCGACGATGGCCATGGCGAACTTGAACTGCGCGTAGACGGCCCATTCGCTTTCGGGCCGATTCAACATGAGGTCGCGGAAGCGCTGCTGGGCCAGTTCGTAATTCTCGTCTTCGTAGGCCATGTTGCCGAGCAGGCACAGGGCGTCGGCGAGCCGCGGCGTGTCCGGGTGCCGCGTGATGAGGTGCTCGAGCACGGTGCGGGCGGCGCGACGATCCGACCAGAAGAACAGGAAGCCGCCGTTGCTGGCTGCCAGCGCGCGACCGATCTGCCAGACCATCTCGACGACGGTGGGGCGCAGTTCACTGTGGGGATACAGGTCCGGGAACTGCTCGAGGCCCTCGAACGCGACCCAGGTCTCGCCGAGCCCCAGCCGGGCGGTGGCGGTGGCGAGGTCCCGGCGATCGCGCAAGCGCTTTGGGCAGGCGTTGCCGGCCAGTGGTGCCAGGGCCAAGAGCCCCTGCTGCCACGACCTGGCGGCCACCAGACTCTCGGCCCTGGCGAGATCCTGTTCGGCGTCGGGGAGCGGAGTCGGGGCGCTGGCACACCCACAGAGCAACAGCATCAGGCTGGCGAGCTGCAGCGGGCGGCGGTTCGGCATCGATGGGATGTTCGGCGCTCCCGCGCGCCGCTGCGAGGGGTTTTTCAGCTAGGTGCGAGCGAAGACGAGATGCCGCAGACGCGACTGCTGCTCGGTCGCTCGGTGGAGCCACAAGGCAGGCAGGGCAGCGGCGAGACGCGGCGAGATCGGTGGTTCGAGGTGAGGCCACTGACGGCCCGCGGTGGTGTGCAGCGTGCGCAGCAATCCCAGCACGGAGGCGCTGACGGCACGTCGCGGCAGGGTTGCATGCGCGCGGCAGGCGAGACCGGGGGAGTCCTCGTTGCAGTAGGCGCCGCCCGGCAGCTCGCCACCGCAGTGGCAGCAATGCCGCAGGTCGGGCAGGGCACCGAGCAGCTCGAGGTAGCGCAGTTCGAGTCCGAGCACGATCTGGCTGATGGCGGCGGTGGGGCAGCGTTCGATCAGGTTGAGTCCACCGACGAGCAGGTCGTAGACGGCTGGTTCTGGCTGGTCGGGCATCGCGAAGTCGCACAACTGGGCCAGGTGGCTCGCGGCGAGGAACCGGGCGGGCTCGCGCAGTGCGCGCCGTTCGCAGACGAGCTCGGCCCGCAGGAGCAGGCGCAGCCCGCCGCGGTCTGCCGAGAGCGTGGCGCGGATCTCGTTCAGGAAGTCCAGGCGACCGAGGAAGGTGGAATCACCGCGGTGGGCGCCTTTGGCCAGGCCCGAGATGCGGCCGTGTTCGCGCGACAGGCAGGTCACGATGCGGCTGCTCTCGCGGAAGTCCGTGCGCTTCAGGACCACGGCTACGAGGCCGGCACCGGTGCGCGGGCGGCCGCGGACGGTGGCCGCGGGGTGGCCGCCTTCGCCACTCAACCCTTGCCCTCCGCCGGTGCAAGGGAGAGTGCAGTCACGCGCAGGCGCTGCACCCGACGTTCGTCCGCCAACAGGACGCGGAACTCGACGCCGTCGATGACGATGGTCTCGTCGATGACGGGGATGTGGTTGCACTTCGCGATGACGAGGCCCGCAACAGTCTCCCAGTCGCCGTCCTCGGGCAGCTCGGTGCCGAGCAGTCGATTGATTTCGGCGACGGTCGTGCGCGCCGGGATCTCGAGCACCCGCCCGGCCGCCACGATGCGAATCTGCTCCTGGTCGAGAGCACCCACGGTCGGCGAATCGTACTCGTCGCCGATGTCGCCGACGATCTCCTCGAGGATGTCCTCGACGGTGGCGAGCCCGACCGTCGTGCCGTACTCGTCGATGACGATCGCCATGTGCTGGTTGCCGGCCTGGAACCGCCGCAGCAATCGTGCGGCCCCCGTCGTCTCGGGCACGAACAGCGCTTCGCGCAGCATCGACCGCACGGGTGAGTCGGCCAGTTCGGAAGCACCTTCCTGCAGGAGTCGCAGGGCGTCCTTCACGTAGAAGATGCCGGCGATCTCGTCGATGCGTTCGCGATACACCGGATAGCGCGAGAAGCCATGGTCCAACGCCTTCTGCACGGCTTCGCGCAGGGGCGTGGAATCGGCGAGCGCGACGATGTCCGGGCGCGGGGTCATCACGGTCGAGACCTGTAGATCCTTGAGCGCGACGATGTTGCCGATCCAGGTGCGCTCGGCATCGGCAAGGGTGTCCTCGGTGACGGTGTCG
>JAYUCN010000746.1:0-8435 GCA_043740335.1 Planctomycetota bacterium | reverse complement strand
GGCTGGGGTGTTCACCCGGAATGCGGTGGCTCCGCGCGCTCCGTCGTCTGCACACCGAAGGACTCGAGCAAGGCCGGCGTATCGCGCCGACGACTGCTGCGATTGCAGGTGCGCGACGACCTGCTGGTGATCACCGACGGTCACGTCGCGAGCGAAGTGGACGAGGCGGCACTGCACACAGCGCTGGAGTCGATGCGGCGCAAGTGAGCCGGTGCGCGGCGCGAGTCGTTGCTTCTGCGCGTCCACTCCGCCGGCGAGTCAGACCTCGATGATCTCCACAGAGCTCGGCTGATCGAGGTGCCACTGCTCGGCGAAGGCCACGACCTCCTCGATGCTCTCGTCAGGATGGCTGGTCGTGACCACGTACCACGTGCCGTCACCGATCAACCCGACGCAAAGCTCATCCATCACGTCCTCCCAAGTCCTGCAGTCCCGACCAACCGCACAGAACAGGATGATCCTTCGTTCGATGAGACTCTGCAGCAGCCCGTCATGGCTCCGGTCGTAGCCCGACCGGGAGACCAGCACGACCTTGCTCGGCGCGATCACGTTCACGGCTCGCCATCTGGATTCCAGGGACGGACGTTCTCGATCACCACATCGCGGCAAAGGAAGGCGGCAGAAACGCCCCAAGAGCTGTCGAAGCAGACCGCGTACTTCAGCACGTCGAGCTGCCGACCACGAATGTCCTCGATACTCAGCCTCATCAGCACATTCTGGTTGTTCCAGCCTTCCAGGTGAACCTGATCGACGCCACGAAACCTGAAGGAGACCAGGACGTGATGCTGGAGCACCAGAAACCCATCCGCTCCCACGTCCCGAGTGATCTCGAAGGCACGCACATCGGCGAGCAAGTCAGGGCCCTCGGCAAAGGGCGTGACCCTCACGAACTCCAGCTTCACGACCTCGGCACCGTGGAACGATGGCCAGTAGCCGAACACGCTCGTGAGAAGGTCGGATCCCCGGATGTTCATCAAGGCACGCGGTCAGCGCCACGACGTTGGGTGCTGAGCCACCGCGAGCCGCGCTTCGGGCGCGCCGAGAACCGCAGCAGATTGCACACCGACTCCTCCACGCTACGCCTCCAGCTCATCGCGAGGCGGCGCCCAGACGAGGCGCAATCACGCAGATAGAGGTTGATCAAGGTGTGGTACGGGATCCCTGCTTCCGTGGCGAGCTGCTTGAAGTACACGACGGTCGCCTGATCGAGGCGAATGGTCACCTGACGCTTCTGGTCGCGCTCGCGCCTCGTCGCCCTGCGTGCCGAGATGAGCCGGATCGTGCGGCCCCGTCTGTACCGCGCAACCGTCGCGCCACGGGTTGCCCCGGTGAAGTCGTACTCCGGTCGCATGGTGTCGGTGTCCCGTTGGGGTCGACCAGGCTTCTTCTTCATGTTGATGCCGTTCATGACGCGTCAGGCGCGCGTCGTCTGCGGCGCGTCGCCTCCTGCGGTTCGTTGGGTGGAGCCTACACACCCTCCCACATCGAGTCATCGCTCGCCCACTCCGCGAGCGTCTTGGCGCGGCTCTCAAGCAGCGGCAGAAGCTCACCTGGTGAGTCAGGAACACCGCCGATCGTCATGTCATCCGGCATGAATCCACTGCGGACCGCTGCGCAGTAGCCCTGCCATCGGTCGGCGGGAGCCTCGAGCGCTTTGCGTGGATGCTTGATCTCATCTGCGGAGACGTAGTCAGTCGGCAGGTCGCCGCAGATCACCCACCAACCGACCCAACCGGGCTTCGTCCGGCTCTCGATCGCCCACACGGAGACGTACGGAGCAACATGCCAAGCCGGCCACTTGCCAATCTGACCGTGAGAAACCTGCCCGGTTTCAAGGTAACGCGCGACCTGAGCGCGCATGTCGAAGCACCACTGCTCCTCTACCGCTGGGTCGTCGTAGTCAGGACCGCTCATGCTTTCACCCAACGGATCAGCCGCTGACCCGCGCGCCGTCTGCTGCGCGTCGGGTCCTGCGGCTGGTCATGCGACCACAAAGCACGAAGCCTCCTTCTCCAAGAAGTAGAAGGCATCGCTGCGCAGATCGCCGACCTTGACGACTCGCCGATGCTCGGCGACTGCCGCCTCATCCCCGGACCAGCAGGCGAAGAACTGAAGTCGGTTTCCGACCGCGATCTGCGCCTCGACGTAGTCGGCCAGTTGCCGCAAGGACTCACGGTTTGCGGGAGCCTCCTCGTCGTTGGGGTCCGGATACTCGCCAAGCTGGAAGCCGCATCCACAGCCCTGGTGAGATCCGGCGTAGTAGACGTGCGGCACAGCGAGCTGGCGGCGCACTGCCAAGACCTGTGAATCGAGATCCTGCACATGGAAGGCTGGCGATGACTCATCCCAGGCCAGCAGGGGCAGCGGTTCTTCCGCACCGATGTAGAGCACCATGCACACGGCTAGCCCGCACAACGAACATCTTCGAGAGGAGTGCCGAACATCGGCGCCTCCACTCGCGGCAACCTCACCGCGCCGCCACCCGCGCACCCAGACTCCTCGAGAGCCGCCACCTCTCACTCATCCCTGCGTCCTGGTTCGCAGCCGTCGCAACCACGCTGCGGCCAGCGTGTCCGCGGCCTCCGGAGCATGACGGAAGAACAGCGACGGCTCGACGAGTTCGAGTTCAGTCAACACGCATGAACCATCGTCGGCCCAGAGAAAGTCCGCGCGCCCGTAGAGCAACGGCGTCGCGTTCGCCGAGAGCGAAAGCGACAGACACTGTTCCGCCGCCGCCATCGCGTGCAGCGCTACCATCCGTTCGTTCGCAGTCGGCTCGTAACGCTCGTCGCGCGCACCGAAGTCATCCTGTACGCGGTAGTCACCGACGACCGGGATCTTGCGCACGCAATGCGTGATCTCGCCATCGACGAAGATTGCCGACCATTCGCCGCGCACCGTCACGTTCGCAAGGAACGGCTGCAGCATGAGGTCTTCGTGCGGCAGCAGACGATCGACGTGGGCCTGCGCCGCGGCCAGCCCCGCCACCGTCACCGGGAACCGCAAGGTCTCGCGCGCCGTGGCGCCGACGCACGGCTTCAGGAATCCCTCGCGCATGCCGCGCGCCGCGCAGAGGCTCCGCAGGTCCACCACCACACCGCGGTCGAGCCAGACGGTCGGTGCCAACGGCACCCCCGCCGCAGCGAGCGCCCGCAAGTAATGCTTGTGCGTGTTCCACAGCACGACCGGAACCGGGTTGTCGAGCCGCGTCACCGCGGCCACCCGTTCGCTCCACGCACAGAACGCCGGCAGCTTGTCCTGGTAGTCCCACGTCGTGCGGATGAGGACCGCGTCGTAGCGGCGCCAATCGACCGCCGGGTCGTCCCAGACCGGCTGTTCGAACGCGACGCCGCGAACCTGCAGCGCCCGGTGCAGATGACGGTCGTCGACCTCCCAGGTCGGCAGCTCGGAACGGGTGGCGAGCGCAAGCCGCATCGGCGCAGGATGCCGGCCAACCACCGCGCCTGCAACGGCGCCCCCAGCACCCCAGTGGCGCCCATCGCGCGTTGCCGTAGACTCCCGCCCCGTGAACATTCCTGATGGCATGAAGGTCCTGTTCCAGGGCAAGGCCGACTACCTGCGCGAGATCGCCGAACAACTGGCTGCCGAAGGCATCAAGGTGGTGTCGGGTCCCCTGCCGGGTTCCGGCTGGGAGCAGCGCGCCTGGCTCGCGGTCGCGAGCACCGACGCCCAACGGGCCATGGCCGTGCACCAGAGCCATCTCGACCACATGGTCACCCGCGAAGGCTTGCCGCTGCGCGAGACCGTGTGCGACCTGGACGCCGAGGAGACGCAGTGCCCCGCGTGCCTCACCACGTTCAAGACCGCAGGCGTGACGCGCTGCCCCGAGTGCGGGCTCAACCTCAACTTCGGCTGAGCCAGCGCATGTTCGGGTCCTTCGGCATCGAACATCGGACCCGACTGTTGTCGTGGTTGCTGGTCACCGGTCTCCCGGCGCAGGAACTCGCGTGGGACGTGCCACACCGCGGTGCCCATGTCTACCAGCGCACGACCGAACTGTTCGACGTCTCGCCACCGCCCTCGCGACTGCGCCCGCAATGGCTGCTCGAAAGCGCTGGCGGCACCCCCCACGAATGGCGCTACTTCGCCTGCCCTCGTCAAGGCGTGCCGACGGGGTTCGAACAACCAGGCTTCGCCGATGCGCAGTGGCCGCTCGGCTGCGGCGAGTTCGGTACGGAGGTCGGCAAGGACGCGCGCCAACGCACGGCGTGGCGCAGCGAGGACCTGTGCCTGCGCACGACCGTCGACCTCGGCACCAAGAAGCCACGCGCGCTTTCGTTCGTGGTCGCCCACGACGACGGTCTGCGCATCTGGCTCAACGGCACGCTCCTCGTCGCCGACGACGGCTACGGCCGCGATCGCCAATACGTGGTCACCGGGACTCCCCTCGACGCCTGGCAGCGCGGTAGCAACACGCTCGCCGTGCGATGTTCGAACATCGGCGGCGCCCAGTACCTCGACGTCGCCATGGCCACGTTCGACACCCTGCCACCCGGCGTGCGATCGGGGGAAGACCTGCAGAAGAGCTTGCGCGAGGAACGCGAACAGAGCCACCGCGTGCGCAGCGAATTGTTCGGCGAGTTCCGACCGCCGCCCGTGTTGTTGCAGGGTGACCTCGACGCGGCCGGCCAGCAGGTGCGCATCGCACCCGGCGACCTGCGCGATCTCGGCTGGTGGATGGCGATGGATCTGCGCGGCTCGGTGCTCGGCGGCCCCGTGCAGGCCGATGCCGGTCGCCTGTTCCGGCTCGGCGACCTGCAGATCAAAGGTCGCGCCACCGCGGTCGATCCCGATGGCTGGCAGACGCTCGAACTCACCGTCAAGAATGCGCCCGAGCCCGCCGTGCGCGAAGACAGCAAGCGCTACGTCGAACGCTTCGTGCGCCCTCACGTCTGGTACGGCTTCGACGGCAAGTTGACGGTGCAGCGACGGCTCGCCTTCAGGGACGGCAGAGCGCGCGTCGAGGAGTTCAAGTCGGACCTGCAGGGTCGCTGTGTGCGCGGCAAGGAATGGAAGGAGACCGCAGCCGTCGTGCAGCAGCGCGAGACGTGGCGCTACGCATCGACGCGCGACAACCAGGACGCGACCTTCCGCGCCATGGTCGCGGACAGCTTGCAGCGCGGCACCGCGCGGCTGCGCGAACACCTGAACAACCTCTCGGCGGACAACCTCGCCAGGGACAAGGAGAACGCGGATCGCAGTTACCACAGCGGGCGACTCGCCCTTGGCCTGCTCGCCCTGCTCAAGGGTGGCGTGCCGAAGGACGACGAGGTCGTGCAGAAGGGCCTCGCGGAACTTCGCCAGCGCACGCTCATCGACACCTACTCGCTCGGCAACGCGCTCATGGCCATGGAGGCGTTCTATGCGCCGCCGGGCGAGTTCGGCGACCTCAAGATGGGCGCCATCGACCACCCGCGCAAGCGGACGCCGAGTGCCTCGGACCGGGCCCTCATGCAGAAGTGGACCGACCGCCTGCTCGCCAACGCCGACCGCCGCATCGACACGAGCTACCTGCTGCGCTTCCACTACGTCGGCGGCGACGGCTTCGACAACTCGGTAACCCAGTACGGCGTGCTCGGGCTCTACTCCGCACACTTATGCGGGATCGAGATCAAGGCATCGGTCTGGGAAGCCGCGGCCAACCACCTGCTGGCATCCCAGAGCTCCGAAGGCGCCAGGGTGGAACTGGACCTCGTCGACTACCGCACGCATGCACGGCGGCAGGCGGATCCCGACGCCACGTTCACCACCGCCCGCTGCTTCGGCCACGCCAACGGTTGGAGTTACCAGGAGCCGAAGAGCGAGGGCGAGCTTTCGCCCGTCTGGGGGAGCATGACCTGTGCCGGCATCACGGGTCTCGCCATCTGCCAGGCGGCGCTGCAGGACTACACGGGACAGAAAAGACAAAGGCTCCAGAGCGACGCCACGCGCGCGCGCAACGACGGTTTTGCCTGGCTCGCGCGGTTCATGACGCAGCGCTGCCATCCCGGCGCCATCGAACGGCAGCAGCACTGGTTCTACTACTACCTCTACAGCCTCGAACGCGCGGCGCTGCTGTCGGGAGTGGCGCTCATCCAGGACCGCGACTGGTACTTCGAGGGTGCCTTGGTGCTCGTGCTCGCGCAGCACGCGGACGGCAACTGGCCCGCGGAACTCTTGTGGGACGAAGGCATCGAGCGCAACGCGATGGCGATCCTGTTCTTGAAGCAGAGCACGCTGCCGGTCCTGACGGGACGATGAACACCGCTCGGTGCACCTGCCTGCTGCTCGTGCTCGTGAGCGGGAGCTGCGGCACGGTCGCGCGCGAGGAGCCGTGGCACGATCTGTTCGATGGCCGCACGTTGGGCCAGTTCGTCGTCACCGACTTCGGCGGGCAGGGAGAAGTGGTCGTTCAGGATGGGCGGGTGCAACTCGGCATGGGCAGTCCCCTGACCGGCGTGACGTGGAGCGGAGCGCTGCCTCCCGCGGCATACGACCTCGAGGTCACGGTCGCGCGGCAGCTCGGCAGCGACTTCTTCTGCGGCCTCACCTTCCCCGTTGGCGACTCGCACCTGACGCTCGTGCTCGGCGGCTGGGGCGGCAGCGTGTGCGGCTTGTCGAGTTTCGACGGCCTCGATGCAGCACACAACGACACCCGCACGACGCGGCAGTTCACTACGGGCCGCGACTACACGGTCCGGGTGACGGTGACGGCGCAGCGCGTCCTTGCCACGCTCGATGGTGAGCCGCTGCTCGACACCGACCTCACGGGCAGGCGATGCGGTCTGCGCCCCGAGATGCTTTTGAACCGGCCGTTGGGGCTCGCCAGCTACGCAACCGTTGCCTCGGTGCGCACCTGCCGCTGGCGGCCCCGTTGAGCCGCCGCGACAAGGTACGTCTTTGTCGCAGAAGCAGGGGTCTCTCGTGCCGGCCGGTTCGAGATACAGTCGCGACCCATTGCCTCTCCCCGTACTCCAACCATGACCAAAACGACGTGTCTCCTGTTGGCCGTCGCCGCCACCGGCGGTGACCTGCTGGCCCAGTCCAACGAACGCGGTGCGGGCTACAACGGCGCCCTCGCGAACATCAGCAGTGCCACCTACAACGGTCGCCGCGGTGCTACCTACCCCAACGGCGAAATGGCCGTCACCTTCCAGAACCAGCTCTGCAACCCTGGCTCCATCCCGATCGAGTGGCAGTCGCCCGGTGGCTTCGTCGGCGCCGGGATCCTGGCCGACCACCCGAAGTTCGGCTTCCTCGTCGCGCGCGAGACCAATGGTCGCTTCCTGCAGGTCTCCGACTGGTCCTACTGCAAGCACGCGTTCTTGTCGACGAACGCCCCCTCGGCCTGCGGCGGCAGCTGCACGCAGCCTCCGAACGGCGGCGCCCAACTCGGCGTCAGTTGCTCGGACGTGTACTCGCCGGGCAACAACGGCAACCGCACGTACCTCGGTCCGCCCGCCGAGATCAACCCGTGGCTCGGCACCTGGAATCCCCTCGGCAGCTACTTCGACGTCGGTGACCCACAGACCGGCATCGGGCCCGCGGACGGCATTCGCAGCCTCATCACCACGGGCTTCGACAACGTCAAGAACCGTGTCACGATCCGGGAGACCGACATCCAGGGCCCAGCCGGCGTGCCGACGAACCTCTACTTCCAGATCTACGTGCTGCACGAAGGGGAGCGCGTCGAGAACCGCGACAACAACATCATGTCGCGACCGTTCACCGTGACCTGGACCGGCAGCACCTGGACCACGAGCACGACCGGCACCGCCACGTTCGGCTCGATCCTGTCGCGCTGGACCGGGTCGACGATGTCGATCGGAGGCAACGGCACGGGCGTCTTCACCGACGCCGACGGCCGCTTCGCGGTCGCCGTCAAGGTCACCGGCCCGACCAACGGCTTCTGGCACTACGAGTACGCGGTGCAGAACATCGACAACAACCGCGGCGGCGCCTCGTTCCGCCTGCCCGTCTGTGGCAACGCGCGCGTGCAGAACCTCGGCTTCCACGATGTCGATGCCAATCCCTTGAACAACTGGACCACGTCGGTGACCAGCAACGAGATCGCCTTCCTGGCGACTGCCGGCAACGCACACCGCTGGAACCAGCTGTTGAACTTCTGGTTCGACTGCGACACAGCCCCGATCGCGGGCAACGCGACGATCGACCAGGCCGACCCAGGCCCCGGTGCTTCGACGCTTTCGTTGGCGACCCAGGTACCCGGCCTGCAACCCTCGGTCCACCTCGGCGCCGGCTGCGGCACGCCAGCGACCGAGATCTTCGGCAACGGTATCCCGGCGGCCGGCAACTCGGCCTTCGCGTTCGACGGCGTGACCGACCCGTCCACCTTGCTGCTGGTCTTGTTCAGCGATGCAGGAGCATCACTGCCGCTCGGCTCGGGCTGCACGTTCTTCCTCGACCTCGCCACG
>JAYUCN010000745.1:0-8436 GCA_043740335.1 Planctomycetota bacterium | reverse complement strand
GTTCGGCTTCGTTGGGCACCACGGCCGCGAACTTGACGAGGTCGCACTGGAGCAGGAAGCGCTCGAGCTCGGCACGATGCTCGCGCGCGAGCTGGTCGCCACCTTCGAGTTCGCGCAGGAACTCTTCGGTCGTGTGCTCGGGGGCGCGCAGGCCGAAGCGCTCCTCGAGGTAGACGCGCAGCACCTGCGAGACCTCGACGTAGAACGCTTCGAGCTGGGCTGCAGTCGTGCGCGGGGCGCTGCGCAGACGCAGCAGGGCCCGCAGCGCCTTCACGTGCGGCGGCACCGCGACCTCGGCCGGCTGCGGGCGCAGCCGTCGACGACGCCGGATGGCGACGAACGCCAGCGCGCAGACCAGCAGGAAGAGCCCGCTGCCCGCGATCCACCACCAGAGCCGCGACGGTGTCGGGAACGGTTCCCCGGGCGCTTCGATCGCCGCCCCGTGGCCCGCCAGCGCCGACTCGACGACGATCGTCTGTTCGGGCGTGTTGGCCGCAACCGAACCGTCCTTGGCCTTCACCACGAACGACGGCAGCACCAGCTCGGCCGGGCCGCGCACGGGCCGCAGCACGAGGGTCGTACGTTGCCAGCGGCCCGCACCGAGTGCCGTTTCGGGTGCTTGCCTGGTCTCCGCGAGGAAGTCCGCCTCGTCGACCTTCGGCGCGAACTCGACCTCGAGGTCTGCCGCGCGGAATACGTCGAGCTGCACGGTCACCGGCTGCAGCAATGAGACCTTCTGCGCCGACACGGCGATCTTCAGGTCGAGGCGCACCGACGGCGGCGACGGCCACGGGGCCACGGGACCACCGCACGCTGCCAGCGCCCCGAGTGCGACCGCCGCGAACAGGCACCTCATCGTTTCGCTCCGCGCAACTCGCGCATGCGGAAGAAGCGCACCAGCGGATCGGCGACCGAACCGGCCGTCGGCACGTCGAGCAGATCGACCTTCGCTCGCCGGCAGGTGTCGAGCAGGCGCTGCCGTTCGTGTTGCCAGCGCCGCTGCACCTCGGCTCGCACGCGCGCACTCGCCGTGTCGACGAGCAACGTGCGCCCCGTCTCGGGATCGGCGACGTGCAGGAGCCCGACGTTCGGCAACAGCGCGACGTCACCGCCGGCGCGGTCGAGTCCGGCCGCGAACGGATCGCGGATGCGCACGGCGATGACGTCGTGGCGCTGCGCGACGAAGCGCAGCTTCTGGCTGCAGTCCTCGCCGAGGAAGTCGCTGACGACGAACACGATGGCCCGCCGGCGCTGCACGCGCCCCGCGTAATCGAGCGCAGCGCTGAGGTCGGTGCGCGACGCCGGCACCGGTGGTTCGCAAGCTTCGCGGATGAGGCGCAGCACGTGGTTGCGGCCCTTCTTGGCCGGCACGTAGCGCACGATGCGATCGGTGAACGTGATGAGCCCGGCCTTGTCGTTGTTGCGCGCCGCGGCGAACGCAACGCAACCGACGAACAGCGCCGCGGTCGTGGCGACGGTGCGGCGCACGCTGCCCGGCGGGCTGCTGCCGAACGCCATCGACGCCGACACGTCGAGCAGGAACAGGACCGTGAGCTCACGCTCTTCGACGAACTTCTTGACGAACGGACGGCCCGTGCGCGCGGTCACGTTCCAGTCGACGGAGCGCAGTTCGTCGCCCTCGGTGAACTCGCGCACTTCGTCGAACTCGATGCCCGAACCGCGGAAGACCGAGCTGTAGCCGCCGGCCATCACGTCCGTGACCATGCGATCGGCGCGCACCTGGATGCGCCGCGCCTCGGCCAGCAGCTCGGGATCGATGGCTCGCGCCATGGTCAAAGGTCGCTCAGGGCACGCGGACCGTGTCGAACACCGTCTTCAGCACCTGCTCGCTCGTGATGCCTTCGGCCTCGGCTTCGTAGGTCGTCAACACGCGGTGCCGCAGCACCATGGTGCCGACCGCCTTGACGTCCTGCGGCGTCACGAAGCCGCGGCCCTCGAGGAAGGCCCGCGCGCGCGAGGTGCGCGCCAGCGCCAGCGACGCGCGCGGCGACGCCCCGTAGAGGATCAGGGGCTTGAGCTTCGGCAAGCCGACCTGCTCGGGTTCGCGCGTCGCGAACACGAGGTCGACGATGTAGCTCTTCACCTTGTCGTCGAGGTAGATGGTGTCGAGCAGCTGCCGCATGCGCAGCAGTTCCTGCGGCGTCGTCACCGGCTGCACCGGCGTGAGCGCCGACGATCCAGCCATGCGATCGATGATCTTCAGCTCTTCCTGCCTGGTCGGGTAGCCGACCACGAGCTTGACCATGAAGCGGTCGATCTGCGCCTCGGGCAGCGCGTAGGTGCCTTCCTGTTCGACCGGGTTCTGCGTCGCCAGCACGAGGAACGGGTCGGGCAACCGCCGCGTGTCCCCGGCCAGCGTCACCTGCCGTTCCTGCATCGCCTCGAGCAGTGCGGACTGCACCTTCGCGGGGGCCCGGTTGATCTCGTCGGCCAGCACGAAGTTGGCGAACACGGGACCCTCCTTGACCTGCCACTCGCCGTTCTTCGGGTTGTAGACGTGGGTGCCGACGAGGTCGGCCGGCAGCAGGTCGGGCGTGAACTGGATGCGCCGGAAGTGGCCGCCGACGGCGCGAGCGAGCGACGACACGGCGAGCGACTTGGCGAGGCCGGGCAGGCCCTCGAGCAGCACATGGCCATCGGCGAGCAGCGCGATGAGCAGGCCGTCGAGCAGCGCCTCCTGACCGACGATGACTTGCTGCAGGGCGGAGCGCACGGCGAGCAGGCTCTTGCTCTCCGACTGGATGCGTTGGGCGATGGCGACGACGTCGGTCATGCGGGCTCTGTCCTGGCGAGAAAAGTGGCAGAGGACGATACCGTCTCGCCAAGACTCCTCAATCGCGCAACGACTTCCGTGCCGCGAACCGTTCCCGCAAGGCGAGGAAGCGCAGGCCCGGCACGGCCATGGCATCGAGGCGGAAGGCCGACCACGCACGCTCCGGATCGCCGGCCGCACGCAGCGCCGCCTCGGCAGCGGCGCGACCACCCGCTGCGGCGACCGCAGCCAGAGGCTCCCCGAGTCGCGGCCGCTCCGCGGCATAGATCGCGGCTACTTCATGCCAACGTTCCGCAGCGGCGTCCGCACCGATCAGGTCGCGCAAAGCCATGGCCTCGGCGAGCGACACCCCGTGCCGAGCCGCCACGGCCGCCGCCGCCGCGCGATCCCGTTCGATGGCCAGGAACGACGAGCGTTGGCGCTGGAGCCAGAACGCGCCGAGGAAGAGCACGACCAGGCCTGCGAGCACCGGCCACGATCCCGGACTCGTGGCTCGGCTGCTCAGCGCCCCTGCGCCGCCCGCGCGTTCTCGGCCAGCAGGCGGTAACGCGCCGCGATGCCTTCGCGCACGTCGAGAGCGCTCTGGGTCGTGACGACGCCGAAGTCCTCGTTCGTCACCGCGCGCAGTACCGACGCAGCGAGCACCCAGAACCGCGGCTCCTTCGCCTCGACCAGCAGACGCGCGAGCTCGACGACGGGCACCAACCCAGCACCGGGACCGAACTGATCGCCGTGCAGAACGCTGGCGACCTTGGCCGCCTTCAACGCGTCGACCAGCCACTGCCATTGCGGTGCCTGCTTGTTCCTTCGCCACCACGCTTCGATGTCGCCGACCCGATCCGCACTGACGGACAGATCGACCCCCGTGGTGCCCTCGAGCAGGCCCACAGCCACCGGCGCATGCTGCGGCTTGCTCAGCAGGTCCATGAGGTCGGGCACGACGGTCGGATCCTGGTAGGCGCCGAGCAGCAGCACGAGCTGCTCACGAATCGCCGGATCCTGCACGGTCTGGAGCTGGCCATGCAGCGCGGGCACGGCCAGGATGCCGCCCTGTCGTTGCAGGTAGAACCGCGCCAGCGTGCCGAGGTCCTTGCCGTGACTGATCACCGCAAGCTCGGCGAGCAGGTGCGAGCTGCGCGGATCGCGCAGTTCGCCGAGGCCACGCAGCGCCGCCTCCTTGTCGTCCTGCCCGGACGCCGACAAGGCTCGCTGCAACACCGGGAACGCCTGGTCGCCGCCGACCCGGCCCAGCGCCCGCAGGCACTCGCGCCGCAGCAGCGGCGACGTGCCTTCCGCCACGATCGCGTCGATGAGAGGACGCGCCGCCGCCCGGATCTGCAGGTAGCCGCAGGCGTGGGCCGCCGTGCGTCGCACCTCGGGATCCTCGTCGGTGAGCAGTTCGACGAGGCGCGGTGCGGCACGCTGGTCGCGCACGACCACGACTTCGTCGACCGCCGAACGGCGCACGAGCGGATTGCCATCCTGCAAGGCACTCAAGACCGCCTCGGGACCGAGCACCGCGAACACGGCGCGCACGGCGTTGGGACCGCCACCGGTGCCGCGCGCCGCCAGTTCGACGCATCGGCGCCAGACCCGGTCGCCCGGTACGCCGGCCGCCAGTTCGAGCAGACGCAGGTCCAGTTCGCCGAGCTCGGGCACCTTGGCCAGAACCTCGAGGATGCGTTCGCCATCTGCCTCGAGCAGGAGCTGGCGCCGATCGGGACAAGCGATGACGTGTTCGAGCGCGCGCGCGCGCAGACCCGGCGACAGCAAAGGCCAGTTCTGTACGACACGGGCGACGAAGCGACGGCCGCGTTCGGTCGGATCGGGGTTGGCCTCGAGCCAGCGGCGCTCGGCTCGCCAGAACGCGGCGCGGTCCGGTTCGTCCGTGGTGTTGCGGTAGAGCTGCCACAGCTCGGCGTCGACCTGCTTCTGCACGATCAGGACGAGCGCATCGAAGGCGGCGTGTGCGGTTGCCGGCATCGCCACTTGGGCGCGGCCGCCCATCACCTGGAGTTGCAGTTGGCGCACGAGCGGCAGCCCGGTCGAGACGCGCATGGCCTCCGGATCCTGAAAGCCGCCCGCCTGCAACGCCGCCACGAGTTCGATCATCTGCGGCGTCGTGAGCAGGATCTCGAGGGCGCCCGGCACGGGGGCCACGCCGGCAAGGCCCTCGCCGATGATGCGGACCTGCCGCTGTTCCTGGCGCCAGGTGACCGTCGCGTTCGCCGCCGTGCGCTCGTCGATCGTCACCTTCGCGCGCAACCCCACGAAGCCTGAGCGCTGGTCCTTCCACCATTCGCGCCAGGGCAGACCTTCGCCGCCCGCAACGACCCGGCCCGTCGTGCGCAGCAGCCGTTCTTCGGCCGGCCGACGCAGCATGTCGAGGTTCGGCACGAACTGGGTCGGCTGCACGATCTCGAGCATGGCCTCGACGATCGGCCCATCCGGCAACTGGGCAGCGGGATCGGCACGGAACGCGAGGTCGGCCAACGCCATCGCGGCGAGGCATCGCGACAGCGGTTCGTGACCCGACAAGCGCGCCACCAGCACGGGAGCGAGAGTCGCCGGCAGGTACACGGTGCTTGTCGCCTGTTCGATCTGCGCCAACGCGAACGCGGCGTAGTCGAAGCCGCGATCGATCGGCGGCTCGGCACACAGCCGCAGCAGCGGCGGCACCGCGGGCTGTCCTTGCTGCACGAGGGCCAGACACGCGGCCGCCGCGAGGGCCGGATCCTTCGACAACAGCTCGATGAGGCGACCGGTCGCGCGAACGTCTGGCACGACGCGCAACAGCTCGACCCCGCGCAGCTGGAAGTCGAGGTTCTGCTCGCTCGACAACTGCAACGCGAAGGGCAGGTCCTCCGCCGTGACCATCGGCACGAGCACTTCGGTCGCGTGACGCTGCACGCCCGCCATGCGGCCGCGGATGCACTCGCGCAACGCCGCCTTGGCGTCCGTGCCCTTCAATTGTGCCATCGTCTCGACCACCGACCGCGTCGCGTCGCCGAGCGGGCGCGCCAACAACTGGAACAGCAATTCGTCGGCGATGCGCGGGGTCGGGAACCGCCTGGCCACCACCGTCAGGTTGCCCATCTCGTTGGCGCGGGCCGTGCGTGCCACTTCGAGGATCAGCGACTCGAGGGCGGGGTAGGTGCTGCTCATCTCCTGGAGCTTGCTCTCGACGTGACCCGGCGACGACTGCATGACCTGGAGGTCGCGACGGAAGCGTTCGATCTCGCTCTGCGGGCGTGGCGTCGGCGTGGTCGTGCCGGGGCTCGTCTTCTTCGGCGGCAACCGGAGGTCGCCTTGCGGCGCGGGCAACACTGCGGGCAAGAAGGCGGAGAGGTAAAGCAGCGTGACGGCGAAGGTCATGGGGAGGCGCTGGGTGGCAAGTGCTGGCCGGGGGTGTGGCCAGACGCGGGTCTCGGAGGGGTCGGGATGATATCGGCGGCCCTGCCTCTTGTCGCGACTGCATCCGACGCGAGACCGACACGGGGTGGAACGCACCTCGAGCAGGCGGCCAGGGCCCTTGCATCCGGTTCCGGCCTCGCCACGATCCGGCGCTTGCCTTCCCCCCTCCGCGTCCACCTCGCCCTCATCACCGTTTCGCTGGTGTTCGGCGCGAACTACGTGTTCACGAAGCGGATCCTGGCCGTCGTGTCGCCATCGGCGTGGGTGATGTTCCGCATCGTCGGCGCGACCGTGGTCATGGTGCCGCTGGTGATGACACTTCGTCGGGGTGCGGTGGGCTGGCCGCGGCCGCAGCTGTGGATCGGGCTCGCCGTGGCGTCGTTCTTCGGCATCGTCTTGAACCAGGTGCTGTTCACCGAGGGCATGGCGCGCACGACGCCCGAACATTCGGCCGTGATCAATGCGGGGATCCCGACCTGGACGCTGCTCGTTGCCGTGTGTGTGGGGCAGGAACGGCTCGGCTGGCAGCGGGTGCTCGCGATCGTGCTGGCGCTCGGCGGTGTGTTGTACCTGCTCGGCTTCGATGAGATGGTGGCGGGGACGCGCAGCGCGCGTGCGCACGGTGATGGCGCAACGCTGCTCGGCGATGTGCTGACGATGACGAACGGCCTCGCGTTCGCCGTGCATCTCGTGCTCATGCGCAAGATCGGCCGCGCGATCGATCCGTGGTGCGCGACCGCGGTGATGTTCGTCGCGGCGTCGTGCATGGTCTCGGTCTGGAGTGGGCCACAGGTGACGGCGGCGGATTGCGACGCGGTGCTGTCGGTGCCGACCGTGTGGTTGGCGGTGTACGCGGTGCTGTTCGCGACCGTGATGACCTACCTGCTCAACACGTGGGCGCTGCGGCACACTCACAGCTCGCAGGTGGCACTCTACATCAACGTGCAGCCGCTGGTCGCGGCGACGCTGAACGCGGCGATGGGTGCGCCGCTGCCGGGGCGCCGGTTCTTCGTCGCGGTGGTGTTGGTCGGCCTCGGTGTGTGGCTGCAGACGCGCGGACGGGCGGCGTAGCCGCGGTCAGCAAGTAGTCGGCGGGCAGCGAAGTGCTTCGCTGGAAATGCGCGAGCGGCGCGCCGACGATGGTGAGGGCACTTGTGGGAGCATCTTGAGAAGTGCCATAGAGATGCCGACCGTGGCGCGGCTCATCATGATCCAACCAACCAACGTCTCACCCATCACCGACTTCAAACGGAACACGCCAGACTTCGTGAAGCGGCTTAAGAAGTCCGGACTCCCCGAGGTGTTGACGATCGACGGGCGCGGCGAACTGGTCGTACAGGACGCAACCGCCTACCAGAGGCTGCTCGACATCGTCGAGCGCGCCGAGGCCGTCGCCGGGATTCGCCGTGGACTCGCGGACCTCGAGTCCGGACGCACCATGTCGCTCGACGAGTTCGAGGCGCGACTGCGCAAGCGGATGAAAGCTGTTAGCAAGGCGTGAAGTACCGCGTTCGTGCCACCGAGGCAGCGCTCGCCGATGTCGACGCCATGCGCCGTTGGATTGCTGAGCAAGGTGCACCGCTCACGGCGAGGCGCTGGGTCGAACGACTCCTGGTCGCGCTGCGAACGTTGAGCGGCAACCCGACTCGCTGCAAGATTGCGCAAGAAGACGCTGACCTGCTCGCCTTGCCATCAACGAGATGGAAGCATGCAGCGCCGACCCTCGGTAGCATCCGACCCGGAAGTTCGCTGCGGAGAGCCCACGCACCACTCCGCGAACCACGCCGCGCCTACTCCCAGGAAGGACCATGACGCCCCCTCCCGCCAGAACGACACCCGCCCCCACACCCGACCAACAAGCGGCGCACTACCTCCTGTCCGAACTGCGCACGCGCATCGCGACCCAACCGCTGCCCTACCAGCACGGCGTCGAAGAACGCGCTCTCGAGAGCCTCTTCGAAGTGTTCGGCCAGGCTCGCGAGGCAATGAAGAAGTTCCCCGGCTGCGAGACCTTCGCACGCGACACCACGCAGATGCTCAACGTCGACCTGCGCCCCGTCACCGCGAAGTGGCACCGCGCCAAAGAGGAAGGTCGCCTGCTGTCGCGCGACGGCGGTGACGAGTTCCGCGCCGACCTCGCCGACGTCCAGGGCAAGCTGCGCGTGTTCGCAGGACAGCTCGGCACGATGGCGTACGGCGCCGAGGTACACGACGGGCTCGTGCCAGAC
>JAYUCN010000744.1:0-3476 GCA_043740335.1 Planctomycetota bacterium | reverse complement strand
CGACGATCCGAACGCGGGGGCCAACCGCTACGCCGTGCTCGTGCTCAGCGAACAACGCGGCGCCGTCATCCGCGAAATGAACCCACCGACGAAGTAGTTCGAAGCACGCGGTCTGGAAACGACGCACGGCCGTCATGCGGCCGTGCTGTTCGAGTCAGGGGCGAACCACACAGTGGTTCAGGAACCACCACCGTCCGGCGGCGGGCCACTGCTCGCGCCATTGCTCGGCTTGCCCTTGTTCTTGTTCTTGGTGATGCGAGGCCGACCGGCCTTGGTGCCGCAGCCCTTTCATTCACTCGGCAACGGCAGGCCCTGCAGGTCCTCGATCTCCAGACGGGCCAGACGGATCGAGGCTTCGAGATCGGCGCGGTGGGTCGCGGCTTCCGCCTCGCTGCCGGCCTGCTCGGCCAGGAGCCGCCAGTTCTGGCGCGCGGCTTCGATCTCGGGTTCCCACGCGTCGCGCTCGAGGCCTTCGAGGCGCATCAACCACGTGGTGAAGAACTGGGAACGGGCCAGCGCCTGCCGGGCATCGGTGAGCAGCTTCTTGTCGGTGGTCGCATCGGCTTCCATCTGCTCGACGAGCGTGTCCAACTCGGCGCGGGCCGTCGGCAGACCACTCGCCTGCATGCGCGCCTTGTTGAGTTCGATCTGGAGGCGCTGCACCGCCGACCTGGTGATCGACGTTTCCTCCTGCCGTGGCAGCTTGCCGAGCGCCTCTTCGTAGAGGCTCACCGCGTTCTTCCAGTTGCCTTGGTCAGCCGCCTGGTGGGCGGCGACGAGCACGGCATCGGTCGCATCGAACGCCATACGGTCCTGGCCTGGACCTTCGTGGTACGCCCATGCGCCGATCGGCAGCAGGAGCCAGCTCACCAACAGGATGTTCCGCATCGGAATCTCCGCTCGAGGGGTGTCACGGTCGGCTACCCGCACCACGGTGCGCACGGGACCCGACTGGTGCGGGGAGTCTATCGGGATCCCGGTGCCGCGGGCGCAAGCGGCCTCGAAAAGTTACATGGGTGCCATGGGCCCTGCCATCGGCCGGCAACGACCCCGTGGCACCGAGCCACCGCATCCCCTTCGGCACCACCAGGTCAGCATGAGGCCTCGCCGTTCGGGCTGGTTGCCAGCTCCCGTTGCGGCCATCATGGTCAACCTCCCATGCCCACCGTTCTCCTGCTGCGGGTCCTGCGACTCGCTCTCGGTACCTCTCTCGCCGCCATCGCCCTCAGTCAGGAACCCAGCCCGCCGGTTGCCGCCGCGTGGGCCGCGTTCCAACAGGATGCACCTGGCCAATGGCTCGTACGTTGGCAACCAGCCACTGGCACCCCGCGCGAGCTCTACGGTGAAGGCCTGCCCCTCGGCGACTGGCGCGAGAACTCGCTCGCCGAAGCGCGGCGCCACGCCAACGCGGCGTTGCAGCGTTGGCCCGAGCTGCTCCAACTCGGCGCCAGCGACTTCCATGAGCAGATCGGCGCGCGCATGGGCCGCACCTGGACCTTCACGTTCGAGCAATCGTTCCACGGCTTGCCGGTGATCGATGGCCGCGTCGACGTGCGCATCCACATGTGCGGTCGATTGAGCTACCTCGGCAGTACCGCGTGGCCCGTGCCCGCGGACTTCGACACGACGCCGAAGGTCGACGCCGAACACGCCACGGCCATCGCCTGGTTGTCCCTCGGCAACGAAGCCAGGCAGGCGACGCCGCCGGGCGCTTCGCGGCAGCCTCGACTCGTCCTCTGGGGAGACGCTGCCGCGAACGCGCCAGCTCCGATCCACCTGGCCTGGGAGATCCCCGTGGCCGCTGTCGACCAGAACGGTGCGGGCCCGATCGGGCGCGTCTACGTCGACGCGAACACGGGCGCCTGGTTGCACTACGGCAACGACAAGCACGAGTGCGGCGTGCGTGGCTGCCTGCGGCACAGCAGTCCGCCGCCGGCAACGTACACCGTCATGGCGTACGTGCACTCGGCGCCGTCGCCGGTGTCGACGCCCACCAACGAGCCACTCGTCGGCGTCGAAGTCGACGTGCCCGGCCAAGGCACCCTCGTCACCGATCAGAACGGTCAGTTCTCGGTCAACCTCACGAGCCCGACCAGCGTCACGGTCGACCTCGACGGCATCCACACGCGCCTCGTGCAGGGCAACAATGAGCTCACGGCGACCCTGGTGCTGCAGCCCGGCGTCAGTCAGACCTTTCAACTTGGCGCGTCGAACTCGTCCGCGAATCAGCTCGCGCACTCGACGACCTACTACTGGGTGCATCGGGTCAACGAACTCGCGCGCAGCGTCATTGGCAACTCACCCCAACTCACGCTCGCCGACCAGGTGCAACCGACGGTGAACATCGCCAGCACTTGCAACGCCTTCTACACCGGCAACACCATCAACTTCTACAGCGCCGGCGGCGGCTGCAACAACACCGCGGGCGCTTCGGTGGTCGCGCACGAATGGGGCCATGGTCTCGACGACCGCTACGGCGGCATCTCGCAGACCAACGGCCTCAGCGAAGGTTGGGGCGACATCTGCAGCCTCTACCTGCTCGACGATCCGATCATCGGCCACGACTTCTTCGCGGGCGGCGGCGGCATCCGCGACGGCAACAACAATCGCCAGTTCCCGACCGGCAACGAGGTGCACGCGCAGGGCGAATCGTGGATGGGCTTTGCCTGGCTGTTCCGGCAGAATCTGCGCGCAGCGCTCGGCACCCCACTGGCAATCGCGATCAGCAACGATGTCGTGCTCGGCTCGATCGTCGCCAACGGCAATGACCAGCCGAACGCCGTGATCCAGGCGTTTCTCGCCGACGACGACGACGGCAACCTCGTCAACGGCACGCCGCACCACGCCGAGTTGGCGGCCGCATGCCAGGCGCACAGCTTGCCGTTCCCAATGATCCAGGCGGGCTACCTCGCCCACCAGAGTCCGCTCGGCACGACGATGAACCAACTCGTACCGCGGCTCGTGTTGTGCGACGCCGTGCCGAGCTATGGCACGTTCACGCAGGTTCGTCTGCACTACGACGACGGTCAGCCGCACCAACGGAACATGATCCCTTTGGGCACGCCGAACCGATTCCAGGCCCTGTTGCCCGGCTTGGCGTCACCGCAGCTCATGCGCTACCACTTCGAAGCCGTGCACAGCGGGGGCAGCCAGTTCCGGCTGCCGGCAACGGGCGACTACAGCTACTTCACGCTCGCCAATCTGACTGTCTGGCGCGAAGACTTCGAGAACGGCGCCCCTGGTTGGACGCACGGTGTCGTGAGCGGCACCGACGACTGGGAGATCGCCTCGCCCGCTGGGTATGCAGGTCCAGGTTGGACCGACCCGAGTGCTGCGGCGAGTGGCAACCGATGTGCAGGCACGGACCTGACGGGCAATGGCGCCTACTCGCCATCGAGCGAATCCTGGTTGCACTCGCCGCCGATCAACTGCACGGGACTCGCGAACCTGCGGCTGCGATTCCAGCGATGGCTCAC